>JBJELR010000137.1:0-2981 GCA_051879255.1 Lachnospiraceae bacterium
GTAAGACAGATCATTAACCAATGCTATGCAGATGCAAAAAAGATTATTTTGGAATATAAGGATGTATTGGAAAAGTGTGCTCAGCTGCTTTTAGAGAAAGAAAAAATCAGCAGAGAAGAATTCGAGGCATTGTTTGTATAAAAACGCTAAAAAAATATATAAGTTTTTGTAATGTTTGTGCAAACTTAGCATTTACCCAAAAGCGGGTTTCTGTTATTATACTCTTGTAACCCCCCCCCCAATACATTATATAGTTTTTTGCTATACCCCATAAGAAAGAAATACCTTCTCTAAGAAGGACAGCAATCCCCTTGCTGTCCTTTTTACTTGCAACAAATTATGGATTTTTTTATAATAATATAAAATCGTCTTTAGAAAGAAAAGAGGAATTCATTAATGACAAATATGGATTATGACCGATTTTCAAAAATGGAACGGCAGCAATACTATATTAATGGTATGCGGCCGCTTTTGGACAAACGGGCATTGTTCAGTGATACTACAGAGGACTATTTGATTCCCAGTGAGCCAAACCCATACTCTCAGGTAAAAATCCGTTTTCGGTCTGCAAAGAATAATATTGACCATGTTTTTTTTGTCTGTAAGGGACAAAAGGAGCTGATGAATAAAGTTTTTTCGGATGAACTGTTCGATTACTATGAATTGGAATATCAACTGGATAATGAAAAAATAACGTATTATTTCGAAATAAAGACAGGACGTCTGATTTGCTATTATGGTACCCGGGGAGTGGAAAAGGTACATGACTCCCAGTATGAGTTTATCGTGATACCGGGATTTAAAACGCCTCAGTGGGCGAAGGGGGCTGTGATTTACCAGATTTTTGTGGATCGTTTCTTCAATGGGGATCCCTCTAATGATGTATTGACCAATGAATATGTATACATAGGAGAAAAGACAGTAAAAGCAGAAGACTGGTATCAGTATCCGGCCTCAATGGACGTAAGAACCTTCTATGGAGGGGATTTGCAGGGAGTATTGGAGAAGCTGGATTACTTGGAGGATTTGGGAATAGATGCCATTTATTTTAATCCGCTGTTTGTTTCTCCCTCTAACCATAAATATGACAGTCAGGATTATGATAATATTGATCCTCATATTGGAAAGATTGTCTGTGAAGATGGGCAGTTGCTCAGAGATGATCAAAGAGAAAACAGACAGGCCGGACTTTATATCAATCGGGTGACCAACAGGGCTAATCTGGAGGCCAGTAATCAGTTGTTTATTAAACTGGTAGAAGAAGCACACAAGAGGGGAATTAAGGTCATTATTGACGGAGTATTCAATCACTGTGGCTCCTTTAACAAGTGGCTGGACCGGGAACGTATTTATGAAGAAGCCGAGGGGTATGAAAAGGGCGCCTATGTGAGTAAGGAAAGCCCCTATCATGACTATTTCCAGTTTTACGAAGATAATAAGTGGCCCTATAATGGCAGCTATGATGGCTGGTGGGGGCATGATACTCTGCCCAAGCTGAATTATGAGGCTTCTCGTCAGCTTTGTGATTATATTTTACATATTGCCAGAAAATGGGTATCTCCTCCCTTTAATGCAGATGGATGGCGGCTTGATGTGGCAGCGGATTTGGGGCATAGCCCGGAATTTAATCATCGCTTCTGGCAGGAATTCAGAAGGACAGTAAAAAGTGCGAATCCCAATGCCATCATTTTAGCAGAGCATTATGGTGACCCTTCTGCCTGGCTGCAGGGAGACCAGTGGGATACGGTGATGAATTACGATGCATTTATGGAGCCTATTACCTGGTTTTTAACCGGAATGCAAAAGCATAGTGATGATTTTCGTCCGGATATGTTGGGAAATGCTAAAAATTTCTGGGGAGCAATGCAGTATCATGGCAGCCATTTAGCCAATTCTGCTTTACAGGTATCCATGAATGAGCTGTCTAATCATGATCACTCCAGATTTTTAACCAGAACAAACCATAAGGTGGGCAGAACCAACACCCTGGGGCCGGAAGCTGCCAATGAAGGGATTAATAAAGCGGTTATGCGTGAGGCGGTACTGTTTCAGATGACCTGGGTGGGAGCACCCACCATCTATTATGGGGATGAAGCCGGGCTGTGTGGATTTACTGACCCGGACAACCGAAGAACCTATCCCTGGGGCAGGGAGGATAAGGAGTTGATCGATTATCACAAATCTCTGATTCGGATACATAAAGCAAACCCTGAATTGGTAACAGGCTCTCTGAAATTCGTGCTGTCTGAGCCTAATGTTATTGGCTATGGAAGAATGAAAAAGGATGAATGCAGCCTGATTATTCTGAATAATGGGGAAGAAGAAATTACCAGAGAAATTACGGTATGGCATCTGGGAGTACCCATGGAGGCGGTGATGGAGAGGCTGATGCTGACCACAGAAAAAGGCTATGATGACACCGGTGAGGAGTATTATGTGATCTCCGGGAGGGTAGTGATGACTCTTCCCAAAACCTCCGGCATTATCTTAAAGTATAAACCGCTGTCAATGCCTCTGTTCTAGAGCCTAAAGGTGCTTTCTTTTGTTGACAGAATTTGGAAATTATGTTAATATACACAGAAATAAACCTATAAATCCGGTAGGTTAATATGATTAATTGAAAGTGATGGGATAAAGGAGGTGCTGAATTGCTAAGACTGGAACACGTGCAGAAGTCTTTCGGCGGCAATCAGGTACTGAAGGATGTAAGCATGAAGGTAAATAAAGGAGAGGTAGTGGCTATTCTGGGGCCAAGTGGTTCGGGAAAAACAACCCTGCTTCGATGTATGAATTTTTTGGAGAGGGCAGACAGCGGAAGGCTGGTATTTGATGATATAGATATTTTGTTTGAGAATGCTTCTAAGAAGGATATTCAGCAAATACGAAAAAAAACAGGCTTTGTTTTCCAAAACTATAATTTATTCAGCAATAAAACTGCACTTCAGAATGTGGCCGAGGGTCTGATTACAGGCCGAAAAATA
>JBJELR010000138.1:0-2971 GCA_051879255.1 Lachnospiraceae bacterium
TCATAATCAGCATATCAAAGCCCTTTGCACTGATTTCCTCCTTCAGCGGACAGGCCCCTGCTAACTGAGGATATAAAAGAGCCGGTCTTAGGTTGGCAAATAGATTCAGGGATTTTCTGATCTTTAACAAGCCTGCCTCCGGTCTTAAATGAGGCTCCAGCTTATACCAGGGGGAGGTATTGGTATCTCCTCCGATGGAGCCCATTAAGACGGCATCTGATTTGCTGGCCACAGCGATGGTTTCATCGGTTAAAGGAACACCATAGGCATCTATGGAGGCTCCTCCCATCAATACATCGGTAAATCTGATTTCATGGCCATATTTTTCCGCCGTCCTTTTTAACACCTTTTTGGTCTCAGTAATAATTTCAGGGCCGATTCCGTCCCCGGGAATGCAACAAATATTTAAATTCATGTCTTCCTCCTGCTTTAACCTTATTTCTGTTTATCATACCATATTCCCGGACTCTTTCCTAATAGATATCTTTTATGCTTATTATAACTTATAATTATGGAAATCCTGAAAAGGCATTCTTTCCCAATTGCATTTTTCTCCTAAAAATGCTATAACCAATAGTAGTGGAGGAAAAATGGCTTATCAACTGATTATTTTCGATATGGATGGTACAATTTTAAATACCCTGGAGGATCTGCATAACAGTCTTAATCACGCTCTTGAACTCTCCCATTTTCCTGAAAAAAACCTGTCTCAGGTAAAATCCTATGTGGGAAATGGTATCCGAAGGCTAATTGAGCGGGCGGTCCCAGAGCAAGCCGATGAAACGCAGATTTTACAGGTATTCCAGGATTTTATGACGCATTATGAGCTTCATTGTACAGATTCAACCAGGCCCTATGAAGGTGTTCCTGAATTAATCAAAACCCTTCGTAAACGAGGTTACAAGACGGCTGTGGTATCCAACAAAGCGGATAAGGCAGTACAGGAACTCTGCCTTAACTTTTTTCCCGGACTTTTTGACTGTGCTGTGGGGGAACGCCAGGGACAGGCAAAAAAGCCGGACCCTTATCTGGTTAACCTGGTGTTGAAGGAACTGAAGATTAAGGCTGCCGATACGTTATATATTGGTGACTCTGAGGTGGATATCGCCACTGCTCTAAATGCCGGTCTGGATTCTTTATTGGTAGACTGGGGATTTCGGGAGGCTGACTTTCTACGTTCCCAGGGAGCCTGCTGTATTGTTTCCTCCTGCGAGGAAATATTAAAAAAACTGCCCTGATTAAGTAAAAGCTGCTGTATTCAGTATAGATTGAATACAACAGCTTTTTTAACTTATTCCAAAGTCTTCCAGAGAAAATTGCTCTCCTACCTCAACCTGAGGCTCTTTATTTTCCTCTAAATCCACATCCTCTTCATGGGAAGATTCTTTCTTCTGCCTGATTCCAAAGCTGGCCTCATACCCAATCTCCTGTAAAAACTGTCTCAGTTTTTTGATTTCCTGATTAGTGTTGACTCCTGCAGGCAGTAAAACGGATACTATCGATGAGTCAAACTGAACCTGATAGCCGGCTTTTTTCAGCCTTCCTACCGCTTCCGTTTTTTCCATTGGCTACCTCACTTCTGTCTCAACTTATTCTCCGGCTTTTTCTACCTGCACAATGGCAGATTTCTGCATAGGAATACGGCAGTTCTTGTTACTGCCAAATTCCACAATAACCGTATCATCGGAGATATCGATTAACACCCCGTAAAAACCACTGCTGGTCAATACACTGTCTCCAATTTCCATACTTGCCAGCATACTTCCGATTCGCTTCTGCTCCTTTTTCTGAGGGCGGACAGAAACGAAATATAAAAATCCGAAGATAATCACCAGGTAAATGATTAAAAATGTACCATTACCAAATATCGAACCTTCCGTTAACAAAATGCCCATTATATTCTTCCTCCTTGCTTATCCTGAAAATAGTCTTAACCATCATACACAAAAAAATGAAAGTCTTCAAGTTTTTTCTTACTAAAATCTATTTTTTGAAATCCATTTTTAACGGTTGACTTCCCCGGCCATTCCTTCTAATTTCCTTTTTTTGTAGGAAGCAAAATTTCCTTCTTCCAAAGCGGCCCTGATTTCCTCCATCATAGTATTATAAAAATATAGGTTGTGAAGGACACACAGCCTCATTCCCAACATTTCCTTTGCCTTCAGCAGATGCCGAAGGTAGGCGCGGGAATATTTCTGACAGGCAGGACAGCCGCAGCCTTCTTCTATTGGCCTCATATCCTTTTCATAGCGGGCATTAAATAAATTGAGCTTTCCGCCATTGGTATATACATGTCCATGGCGGCCATTCCTGGTGGGATAAACACAATCAAAGAAGTCTATTCCCCTCTCCACGCCTTCTAAAATATTGGCCGGAGTACCTACTCCCATCAAATAGGTGGGCTTGTTTACCGGAAGATAAGGCACCGTTTCTTCCAGAATGAAATACATCTCCTCATGGGTTTCTCCAACCGCAAGGCCTCCCACAGCATAGCCATCCAACTCCATCTCCCTAATTCGTTTTGCATGCTCAATACGAATATCCTGATAGATGGCTCCCTGGTTAATACCAAAAAGCAATTGGCTTCGATTAAGGGTATCTTCCTTTTGCTTTAACTCCGCCATTTTCCTTTTGCATCGTTCAAGCCAACGGGTAGTCCGTTCTACAGAAGGAACCACATATTCTCTTTCGGCCTTTGCCGGAGGGCATTCATCGAAGGCCATGGCAATGGTAGATCCCAAATTGGATTGAATTTCCATACTTTCTTCCGGACCCATAAAAATTTTTCGTCCGTCAATATGGGAGTTAAAGCAAACCCCCTCTTCCCTGATTTTCCTTAGTCCCGCCAGAGAAAACACTTGAAAGCCACCGGAATCCGTAAGAATAGGTCTGTTCCAATTCATGAAGCGGTGCAGACCGCCTAACTCCTTGATCACTCTGTCTCCTGTCCTTACATGAAGATGATAGGTGT
>JBJELR010000139.1:0-2967 GCA_051879255.1 Lachnospiraceae bacterium
GACGTACAGGTATTGAAGGAGGACGTACAGGAGCTGAAAGAGGACGTACAGGTATTGAAGGAGGATGTACAGGAGCTGAAAGGGGACGTACAGGTATTGAAGGAGGATGTACAAGAACTGGAAGGAAGTGTAAGAAAGCTTGAAAAAGGATATAGGGAAATTAAAGGCAGAGTCATCAGGATTGAACTGAATCAGGAAAATGTCATTCTGCCTCGGCTTCAGACCATAGAATCCTGTTATACATCAACCTATCGTCGCTATAAAGAGAGTGTTGAGGATTACGAAACGATAAAGCAGGATGTATCAATTCTTAAAGAGATTGCCATAGAACATAGTAAGAAAATTCAAAAAATATCATAAATAAAGGAGTCTGCGTCGTTTTGGAGAAGAAAATTAATCATTTTTTGAATCAATTATCCGGTAAGGAGCCGGTGCCGGGAGGAGGCGGAGCAGCAGCACTAATTGGTGCCTTGGCAGCAGCACTTTGTTCTATGGTGGCAAACCTTACGGCAGGGAAAAAGAAATATGCTCAATATCAGGAGGATATTGAACGTATTTTGTCAGAAATGGAAAAATTGATATGGGAATTATATGCCTATATAGAAAAGGATGCTCAGGCCTTTTTACCATTGGCCGAAGCCTATGGTATTCCAAAAGAATATCCCGAACGGGCAAAAATCATGGAGAAAGCTTTGCAGGATGCGGCAAAAATTCCAATGGAACTGATAGAAAAGCTATATACACTGATACCGATTTTAGAAGAACTGGAGAAAAAAGGCAGTCGTCTGGCGATCAGTGATGTAGCTGTGGCGGCAACAGCTTGTCGGGCGGCTCTTGAAGGGGCGGTAATGAACGTTTATATTAATACCGGATTAATGCAGGATAAGGACAGGGCAGCAGCCATGAATCAAAGAGCAGAGAAACTGACCCGGGATGGATGCAAACGCTGTCAGACAGTGTATGAGAGGATTCGACAGAGCTTATCGGGGGTAGAAGATAGAGATAAATCATAGTGAAATTAAATGATGTTATTGTCAAAAAATAAAGAAAGCAGGACAAAGTATGCAGGAATTAAAAGGAATGCCGGTGGCTAAGGCTATGCTTGAAAGCCTTCGGGAAGAAGTGATTCAGTTAAAGAATAAAGGGATTACCCCTAAGCTAGCCATTGTGCGGATAGGAGAGCGAGAGGATGACTTATCCTACGAGAGAGGAATATACAAGCGTTTTGAAGCTGCAGGGGCCTTGGCAGAGACCTTTGTACTGCCATTAAAGGCAGAACAGGAGGAACTGGAAGAAGTCATTGCCGGATTGAATCAGGATAGCTCCATTCATGGAATTTTGGTGTTTCGGCCTTTCCCTTCATCTCTGGACGAAGGGAAGATCCAAAGGCTGGTTGCGGCTCATAAGGACGTGGATGGGATGACTAAAGCAAACATGGCTCATGTGTTTGCAGGAGATGGGCGGGGGTTTCCCCCTTGTACACCACAGGCTGTAGTAGAGATTTTGGATTATTATGGTATTTCTGTATATGGAAAAAAGGTAACCATTGTAGGCAGGAGTATGGTGGTGGGACGGCCCTTATCTATGCTGCTTTTACAAAAGCATGCAACCGTTACCATTTGTCATACGAAAACCCGGAATCTGGAAGAAGAATGTAAGAAAGCAGATATTCTGATAGCCTGTGCAGGGGTTCCCAAAATGATTACGAAAAAATTTATTCAGTCAGGACAGGTGATTATTGATGTTGGTATTCATGCAATAGAAGGCGGATTATGTGGAGATGTGGATTATGCTGTGGCCTCTACAATGGTTGATGCAATTACCCCGGTACCCGGTGGAGTGGGCAGTGTGACCACCTCGGTGTTGTTGAAGCATACGATTGCAAGTGCCAAAAGGTAAGAAGTTTATAGAGCAGAAAATAGTTTTAGCTTTTCCTCAGCCATCTTTTGTCAGATAAAAATATAAAATGCTGGCAGGGTTGACCTACCAGCATTTTTAGGGTTGGGCTATTCTAAAAGAATAACAGCTCGTACGGGAATCGAACCCGTGTTTCCGCCGTGAGAGGGCGGCGTCTTGACCTCTTGACCAACGAGCCATATCAGCGACTTGTTTATCTTAATACAGTTTATAAAAAAAAGCAAGTATTTTTTACAGATATTTTCAACAGATATTTTTATAGGCTGCTTCAAAGGGGTATTCTTACCGGGAAAAGCCTTGATTTAATAGGATAGGAGCTATGGAAACTATTCTTGTTTGGACAAAAGTTATCATTTAATTTTTATGAATTAATCAGTATTTTTTAGGAAACAAATTGAATAAATTGTAAATTTGTAGTATGATAATTATCAAGCATATCGTAGCATAAGAGGTTATACCAATGATAATGAATACTATTCTTGCAGCAACTGCATCTCTCTGGCTATTGTTTATTTCTGCTTTTATTTTTTCCTGGATTTGTCTGGATGCTTTGCTGCAGCTTTCATATAAAAAGAAAAAGGGAACACTATGGCTGTGTTTATTTTCTACTGCAAACGCATTTTTGACTGTATTATGGAATTTTTACGATACCAATACAAGGCCTCTTTCGTTACTTATCATTCCGACCATCATCATTTTTGACTTGTATATTTTAACCAAAGATACATGGTGGGCCTATTTAAACTTTTACTTTCTGACTCTTTTGGATGAATTTTCTCTTTACGGAATATCCAGTGCCATTGTAGTTATCATTTTGCGGAATCCCTGGCCGATTGGAAGTGATGAGCATAGACGGACGCTGTTGACGATGACTTTTCTTATGGCCTCCAAAATTTTCTGGGATATTCCAAGAAATAAGGTGATGACAGTTTCAGAACTGTCGGAACTTCTTCATTCCAAAACGAAAGGAAAGATTCTGTTTGGAAGTGTGATAAGTGCCAGTATGGTGTTGCTGACCTCCGCTATATTTATTTTACCTCTGATTTATGA
>JBJELR010000140.1:0-2958 GCA_051879255.1 Lachnospiraceae bacterium
GGACGAAAAGGAGCTTCCTTTAGAGTTGCCTGATGTAGACAGCTATATGCCTACCGATAACGGTGAATCCCCTCTGGCAGCCATGACCGACTGGGTCAATACCACCTGTCCCTGCTGCGGAGGGCCGGCGCAGAGAGAAACCGACACCATGCCCCAGTGGGCAGGTTCATCCTGGTATTTCCTCCGTTATACCGACCCTACCAACCAGGAGGCTCTGGCCGGCAAGGAAGCTCTGGAATACTGGATGCCTGTAGACTGGTACAATGGTGGGATGGAGCACACCACATTACATTTACTGTATTCCCGTTTCTGGCACAAGTTTCTTTATGATGAAAAGATTGTGCCCTGCCCGGAGCCCTATCAAAAACGTACCTCTCATGGTATGATTTTAGGCTCCAATGGAGAGAAGATGTCCAAATCCAGGGGAAATGTGGTAAATCCTGATGATATTGTTCAGGATTATGGAGCAGACACCCTGCGTACCTATGAGATGTTTATTGGAGCCTTTGATTTAAGTGCCTCCTGGTCAGAGGACGGAGTAAAGGGCTGCAGAAGATTTCTGGATCGTGTATGGAAATTACAGGATATTCTGGTAGATGGTGATGTTTACAGTGAAGATATGGAAACTAAAATGCACCAGACCATAAAAAAAGTAAGCAATGATTTTGAACACCTGAAGTATAATACAGCCATTGCAGCAATGATGGCATTAATCAACGAATTTTATAAGAAAAATGAAGTTAACCGGGCAGAGTATAGTACCCTACTTCTTTTGCTTAATCCGGTAGCTCCCCACATTACGGAGGAGCTTTGGCAGCTTATCGGCAATGAAGGCAGAGTATATCAGGCCTCCTGGCCGGAGTATGATGAAGCCAAAACAGTGGAATCATCGGTTGAGATTGCCGTTCAGGTCAATGGAAAGACCAGAGCCTTGATTAAGGTAGCTGCAGATGTGGATAAGGATACGGCAATCGCTGCAGCAAAGGAAGCTTTAGGAGATAAGCTGAGCGGAAATATTATCAAGGAAATCTATGTTCCCGGAAGAATCGTAAATATCGTGGCTAAGTAGATCCGGAAGCAATAAAAATAAGTGAAGAAGAAGGGGGAAGGATTATGGAATTGAAGAAACTGGATACAGAACTGCAAAGTAACGCCTATCCGGGCAGAGGAATTGTGATTGGAAAAACACCTGATGGAAAGAAGGGTGTTGTAGCCTATTTCATTATGGGAAGAAGCGAGAACAGCCGAAACCGGATTTTTGTGGAGGAAGGCGATGACATACGCACACAGGCCTTCGATCCTTCCAAAGTGACGGATCCTTCTTTAATTATTTATGCCCCGGTAAGGGTGTTGGGAAATAAGACTATCGTAACCAACGGTGATCAGACCGATACGATCTATGAAGGAATGGACAAGCAGTTGACCTTCGAGCAGTCCCTAAGAAGCCGGGAGTTTGAACCTGATGCTCCTAATTACACCCCGCGAATTTCCGGTATCCTGCATATCGAGGGCGAGAGCTTTAATTATGCTTTATCCATTTTAAAAAGCAATAATGGCAATCCTGCAGCCTGCAATCGCTATACCTTTGCCTATCAGAAGCCCATTGCAGGAGAAGGCCATTTTATCCATACCTATATGCAGGATGGCAATCCGCTGCCAAGCTTTGAAGGTGAGCCTAAGCTGGTGGAGATTCAGGGAAATATCGATGAGTTTACAGACTTGCTGTGGAAAAATCTGAATGAAGAAAATAAGGTATCTTTGTTTGTCCGCTATATCGACCTTGACACCGGTAAATGGGAAACCCGCATCGTGAACAAAAACCAATAGGAGGAAAATAAGTGAAAGAGTTGGAATTAAAATATGGTTGTAATCCCAATCAGAAGCCCTCAAGAATCTATATGAATGATGACAGAGATTTGCCCATCAAGGTATTATGCGGCAAACCCGGCTACATCAATTTTCTGGATGCCTTTAATGGTTGGCAGCTAGTGAGAGAATTAAAAGAGGCTACAGGGCTTCCTGCAGCCACCTCCTTCAAGCATGTGTCTCCTGCAGGAGCAGCAGTAGGCCTGCCCCTAAGTGACACTCTGGCAAAAATCTACTGGGTGGATGACCTGGGAGAGCTTTCTCCTTTGGCCTGTGCCTATGCCAGAGCAAGAGGGGCGGACAGGATGTCCTCTTTTGGAGATTTTATTGCCCTATCGGATACCTGCGATGTGTCTACCGCCCGTATAATTAAGCGAGAGGTGTCGGACGGAGTAATTGCCCCCGGCTATACACCGGAGGCACTGGAGATTTTAACTTCCAAAAAGAATGGTAACTACAATGTAATTGAAATAGACCCCTCCTATGTCCCTAATCCGATTGAACATAAAGAAGTTTTTGGAATTACATTTGAACAGGGGAGAAATGAACTGCCTGTTAATGATGAGCTGTTGACAAAAATTGTGACCACAAGGCAAGACCTTCCCAAAGAGGCAAGGATCGACCTTCTCATTTCTTTAATTACCTTAAAATATACCCAATCCAATTCCGTATGTTTCGCAAAAGGCGGTCAGGCCATAGGTATCGGAGCCGGACAGCAATCTCGGGTACACTGTACAAGACTTGCCGGAAACAAAGCAGATAACTGGTGGCTGCGACAGGCTCCTCAGGTACTGAATCTGCCATTTAAAGAAGGAATTGGCAGAGCAGACAGGGATAATGCCATTGATAATTACATTGGGGATGAATGTATGGATCTGTTGGCAGATGGGGCATGGCAATTGGTATTCACCAAGAAGCCGGAGGTCTTTACTCGTGAAGAAAAGAGAGAATGGTTGAATAAGCTGGAAGGTGTTTCACTGGGATCGGATGCTTTCTTTCCTTTTTCTGACAATATTGAAAGAGCGAAAAAAAGTGGTGTAAACTACATTGCTCAGCCCGGTGGCTCTGTACGGGATGACCTGGTGATTGACT
>JBJELR010000141.1:0-2946 GCA_051879255.1 Lachnospiraceae bacterium
CCCGGTATCTATACGATTCAACTGGTTTATTACAGCTTCTGCCTTTTCATCCTGGTATTGGGAATCTGCTATAGCACCTGTGCCATTATGGTATTTTTCAGAGATATTGGACAGATTATCAATATTTTGCTGCAGGTGGGCATGTGGGCCACACCCATTATGTGGGATGTGAATCAGTTTAGTCCCAAGGTACAGATGCTGGTAAAAATTAATCCGCTGGTATATATCGTCAATGGATATCGAACCACCATTTTTGACCGAACATGGTTTTTTACCGATTTTTATTCCACCATGTACTTCTGGATTATAACGGTAGTGCTGTTTGGAGTGGGAGCTGTGGTGTTTAAGCGATTGAAGGTGCATTTTTCAGATGTGCTGTAAGAAAATAGAGGTTGTTAAAACGGCCGGGTAAGAGGAAGCAATAGAAGCGATGGAAGAAAAGGATATGGCAATCGAGGCCAGACAGATTACCAAAATTTATAAATTGTATAACAAGCCCTCAGACAGGATGCGTGAGGCTCTGGGTCTAAGCCGAAAGAAGCTGTACAAGGAGCATTATGCCCTGCGGGGAGTGGATTTGTCCATTTGTCAGGGAGAAGCAGTGGGCATTATCGGAACCAATGGTTCGGGGAAATCCACCATTCTGAAGATTATCACAGGGGTATTGAATCCCACAGAAGGAGAGGTTACGGTGAGAGGGCGTATATCCGCCCTTTTAGAACTGGGAGCCGGCTTCAATATGGAGTATAACGGAATAGAGAATATTTACCTGAATGGGACGATGATGGGCTTTTCTGAAAAAGAGATTGATGAAAAGCTGCAGGATATTCTGGACTTTGCCGATATTGGCGATTATGTCTATCAACCCTGTAAGACCTATTCCAGCGGAATGTTTGTGCGGCTGGCCTTTGCAGTGGCCATCAACATTGAGCCGGAAATCCTGATCGTAGATGAGGCACTGTCGGTGGGAGATGTTTTCTTTCAGGCAAAATGCTATCATAAATTTGAAGAATTTAAGCAGATGGGGAAAACCATTCTTTTCGTCAGCCATGATTTAAGCAGTATTGCCAAATACTGTGACCGGGTAATCCTTTTGAATAAGGGAATCAAGCTGGGAGAGGGAAGTCCCAAGGAGATGATCGATGCCTATAAGCAGGTGTTAGTGGGACAATACCCACTGCCGGAGAAAGAGGATTTTCCGGCAGACGAAGAAGTGATTCCTGATCCGGGGGTCAATGAAAAGGCTTTGGAATACGGAACCCGGGCGGGAGAAATTACGGAATATTATCTGACAGACCGAAAGGGAATAAGAACCGGTGCCATAATTAAAGGGGAGAAATTCACGCTCCATATGAGGGTAAGATTCAACAGTGATGTGCCGGCGCCTATTTTCGCCTTTACCATTAAGGATAAGCGGGGAACAGAAATTACCGGAACCAATTCCATGGTGGAGAAGGCTTTTCTCTCCCCGGTAAAGGCAGGGGAAGAAAAAACCATTACCTTTACCCAGAATTTGGATTTGCAGGGAGGGGAATATTTACTCTCACTGGGAGTTACGGGCTATGAAGGAGATGTTTTTCAGGTATATCATCGTTTATATGATGTTCTAAATCTGACGGTGGTGTCAGAAAAAAATACAGTAGGTTACTACGATTGTAATTCTCAGGTTGTGGTCAAATAGGAGGATTAGATGGCAGAGAGGGAACAGATTGGAAAGGTTAGCTTAGACTATACCCACTATCCGGGGGAGGATCTCTACTGTGACGGGGAGGTTGAACAGGAGCTTTTGGAGATTGCCAAAGATTATTCTGTTGTGGAGTTTCCAGAAATCATTGAAGAACGTAAGAAGTGGCCGATATTGTATCACCTGTCACCCTTAAGGGAGAACATTGTGGATTGGCTGCCTATGGATAAGGAAATGAAGGTATTGGAGGTAGGCAGTGGCTGTGGTGCCATTACGGGCAAGCTTTCCGAGAAAGCGGGGCAGGTGACCTGTATCGATTTATCCAGACAGAGAAGCCTGATTAATGCCTATCGCCATATGGACTGTGACAACGTGACTATTCATGTAGGGAATTTTCGGGATATTGAGCCTGATCTTCCCTGTGACTACGATTATGTATGCCTTATCGGAGTTTTTGAGTACGGACAAAGCTACATTGGAGGGAACACCCCCTTCCATGATTTTTTTCGTATACTGAAAAAACATCTTAAGCCGGAAGGAAAGCTGGTCATCGCCATTGAGAATAAATTCGGCATGAAGTATTGGGCCGGCTGCAGGGAGGATCACCTGGGGACATTCTTTTCCGGTCTGGAGGATTATCCCGAAGGGGGAGGGGTAAGAACCTTTTCCAGAAGGGCATTGGAACAACTGTTTAAAGATTGCGGTGAACAGGAGTACAGCTTCTATTATCCCTATCCGGATTATAAATTTATGACCACCCTGTTTTCCGATAGACGACTTCCCCAGGTGGGAGAACTGACCGATAATCTGCGTAACTTTGATCGGGACAGAATACTTCTTTTTGATGAAAAAAATGTCTTTGATGCCATTTTGCAGGAGGGGATGTTTTCCTTTTATTCTAACTCCTATCTGGCAGTGGTAGGAAAAGGACCTGAAACAGATTATTGCCGTTATTCCAATGATCGCAGTCCCCAGATGGCAATTAAGACGGAAATATTGACCATAGAAGGGAAAAAGGTGGTTTATAAATCCGCCCTTACGCCTTTCGGAGCAGAACATATCCGGCGGATACAGGCTTCCTATGAGAGGCTGTCTGAGCGCTACCGGGGAGGAAGACTTTCCATAAACCGCTGCATATTGAAAGAGGGAAGCTTACCCAAGGTCTGTCTGGAATATGTGGAAGGGGTTACTCTCTCCAGCCTTCTGGACGAAAAGCTGAAGCAGGGGGACGAGGAAGGCTTCTTTTTACTTTTTCAGGAGTA
>JBJELR010000142.1:0-2944 GCA_051879255.1 Lachnospiraceae bacterium
TAGCCCAGATCTCCGGTGACAATCTTGTCATAATCCTCCGGTTTTCGCCCAAAATCCTGCAAATGCTGATAGATGGTATCACAGGCAGCGGGTGCCATACAGGCACCCATGTTCATCGAATCTTTTAATCCGTAGTCAACGATTTTCCCCGGTGTTACTGCACTGATTTGTGCTCTGTCCTTGTCTGCCTTCTTTGCCGAGAGTAAAAAGGCTCCCCCTCCGGTTACCGTCCAGGAAGCTGACAATGGCCGCTGGTTCCCATACTCTAAGGGGTAGCGAAATTCCTTCTCCGCACTGGCAAAGTGACTGGAGGTAACACACATTACCTTATCCGCCAGCCCTGCTGCAATGGTCATGGCCCCAAGAGTAATAGACAGTCCACTGGTAGAGCAGGCTCCATAAAGACCAAAAAGTGGTGTTTCGTACTGGGCAAGTCCAAAGCTGGAGGCGATGGATTGACCCAATAGATCACCGGCAAACAGATATCTTACCTCTTTTAAGGATACGCCGCTTTTTTGCAGACAAAGTGCTACCGCCTCCTTTTGTAATGTACTTTCTGCTTCCTCCCAGGTCTTTGCTCCAAACATATCTTCTTGACCCACTTGATCAAACAACTGCCCCAACGGGCCTTCTCCCTCTTTTTTCCCTACGATAGATGCACTGCAGGCCAAAATGACGGGAGTGCCGAATGCCATGCTCTGTTTGCCTATGGCTGTATTTCCCTGTTCTCTCATCCTTTTCCCATTCCTTTCTAAGGCTGGGATAGTACAAAGAAGCTCTGCCTTCTCTCACTTCTTTTTCTTCCCGCTGCCTTCTCCTATCTAGTGTGGAGGTTTTTGAGAAAAATATGTAAAAACAGCCTATCTTTTCAGTTTCTTTAGTTCTTCCTTCTGCTGTGGACTTATGCGATAACTCTCCCTGGCCTTCTGTATCGTTTTATTGTGTACCCAGGCGGAAAGCCGATTCTCCTGTAAATAGGGTAATACTGCCTTTTGCTGTTTTACCAATGCTGTAGCAAAAAACCAGGCCTGCATCATTTTAATATAGTATTCCTTTGATTCTACATCCGCCACCAGCTTAAGAATTTCCTCTGAAAAATTTTCCTCCAGATAGGAGTCCATCAGTACCTTAATGCCAAAACGGCAGACGTATACCTGACTGCTTCTTACCCATTCTGCGGCCTTATCCAGGGTTTTTAAGGGCTCCCTTTTGAGTACCTTAGGATTCATCATATCGCAGGTGGCCCAATTATCTACAAAGGGAAGAAAACGGTCTAATTCCTCTATACACCGCCCATAGTCCCTGATGGTTTCCAGCAAGAAGCCATGAAGATTGTTTTCCTCATAATAAAAATGGGGTAAGCACTGCAAAAACTCTTCTGCTTCGCCCCTCTTTGCCATATCCCCCGCAAACCTTCGTAAAGCCGGTGTCCTTACTCCAATAATTCTCTCACTGCTGACGGTAGGAATTAATTTACCCTGAAACGCTTTATAGGCCGGATCCGCCATGGTCTTTAACTGTTGAACAATTTCTTTTTCCAGCTTTTTCATCCCCCTATCCGCTTTTCTACCTGAGTCCAGATGATTTGGGCAATTTCCTCAGGAGGCTTTTTTCCATCCACAAATAAAATATTTTCGCTGTCCTTAAATAATTCAAAAGCCTTCAGATAATTATCCCGTATCTTCTCTAAGAGGGATTTTTTCTCAAACAGCTCCTGGTGAAAGCGATTGCGCATGATTCTCTCCATGGCTGTTTTTGCATCAATATCAATGAAAATATTCAGGTCTGCCTGCAGTATCTTTCTGCTTTCCGTATTAGCCCCAATTACCCATTCCATAGGAACATCTACACTGTGGTAAGCATAGGAAGAAAAATAATAGCGGTCCGTCAGTACCGTAATTCCTTCCGCAATTTTTGCAGCAATTCCATCCGTTTCATTCAGTAAATGATCCAGTCGGTCTGCCGCAAATAATGCCGCAATCACCCGACTGTCTGCCTTCATTCTTCCGGTAAGAATCTGCCGGATCTGAGAGCCGATGGGCCCCCCTGAAGGCTCATGGGTCTGGTAAACCCGATGCCCACTCTCCTGTAGTTTTTGATGTAAAAGCTGTATCTGCGTACTTTTCCCACTGCCGTCTATGCCTTCAAAGGCAAGAAACAATCCTCTTTTCATCTCCTCAGTTCCTTTCACTCGTCCGGATGATATGGGGCCGCTAAAATCAGAACCCTTTACCTGCAAACGGGCTGCTTCTGACTTTTACCCTTTATTTCATCATATCACAGCTTATTTACAAAGTCACGAAAAGAAAGGAAGGCATCCCCTTTGCCTTCCCTTCAGCTATATATACCAACCTTCTCGAAATAAGCTTTAATAAGTGCTTCCTATCGCACCGTCTTCTCAAAATCCGAGGCCGGAAGATGAATCAATGGTTAAATTAGGATATATAGATAAAATTTTATATCATTTAAGAAAAAGAAAACAATATGTTCATTCAGAAATATTTGCAGAAGTAGAACCAGATCCATCATTTGATACAATAAAAAAGGGTGTAAAGGCAATTGAAAGTTTTGCACCAGACGTTATAATTGCAGTAGGTGGAGGAAGCGCGATAGATGCTGCCAAAGGAATGTGGCTATTTTATGAGCATCCAGATGCAGATGTTGAAGGACTAAAATTAAAGTTTATGGATATACGTAAACGTACTTATAAATTCCCAAAACTTGGTCAAAAAGCAAAGATGGTAGCAATACCAACAACATCTGGAACGGGGTCAGAAGTGACATCATTTGCAGTTATTACAGATAAAACACAAAATAAAAAATATCCACTTGCAGATTATGAATTAACACCTGATGTTGCAATAATAGACCCAGACTTAGTAATGACACTACCAAAAAGAATTACAGCAGATACAGGTATGGATGTTTTAACACATGCAATAGA
>JBJELR010000143.1:0-2940 GCA_051879255.1 Lachnospiraceae bacterium
TTCAGGAAAGTCCAAAAGCAAATAAAAGCATTGAGAATAAGTACAGGATACCCAGATGGAAGCTGCCATTCCTATAGCCAGAGCGATAAAGAAGGCAAAACGGAGCTGCGGTGAGGTATCTGCAGAACTCAACAGCGCAAATAAAAGAAGACCAGCGGGAATCAGAGGCAAATTAGAAAATAACTGGATAAAAAACTGAACGCCAATGGCTTTGTCCGGACAGAGCTTAAAGCCGCTGAAGATATCGGTAAGCTGGTAAGAGTGACCACAGGCAATATTAAGGTAAAAAGCACTTACCCCAAGGGTCAGGATTCCATTAAACAAGGCAATAATCAGAGTAATTGCAAATTGGATAAGCAGCCCTATTATGGATACTGAGACAGCAGCTGTTCCGGTAAGCAAGGTCAGAATGATAAGGATCAGCTCTGTAGTCAAAAGGACAGAAACAGCAACTCCATATTTGCCTAAAAGCATACCTCGGGCATTCTGCTTTAATTGTGTAGAAGTCTGAGTTCTCATTTATTTTATCTATCATAGGCAGAAGCCGGCAATTAGCCGGCTTCTGGCCATCCCTTTCTTAAATTAGCAGGCAATATTTACGTTCATGCCTGTATATTTTACTGCATCTGCATTCTTTAAATCCTTCTGATACGGATTATCTTCATTGAAATATTTAATCTGAGTACTGGTGGTTCCTCCGGATACATAGGAACGCCCACATTCGGGGCAGATAGCAGTGTGAATAGCTACATTAGCCGACAGTACCTTTCCGTTGTTCTTGGCAGCTTTTTCATAAGCGTTGCTTACGTGTTCCTGCTCGTGGGCACGAACAGCAGAGGCTGCACTCCCGGGAGAAATTCGAGTAGGTGTCTTGAAAGAAACATTCTCATCGGAGCCGTCCTGGTATTTACGATTCTTACAGGTTTCACATTCCGCAGGAGAAGATTTCCTTCCGGGTGCCTTCATTGTACTCTCTGAAGGATTCTTGAGCGTAGTGGCTGCCTGTGCATTTTGACTGGAAAAAGAGATCGGTGCGATGGCGTCCATACTACCTTTGGGATAGGAACCGCTATTATTGATATAACTAACTGGATTCATCATAAGTCGCCTCCTTCTACGCGGGGAATTTCAGTATTGTTAAATATATCCTCCAACGCTTCATTGGCTGGTTGACCATAAAGCTGTTGATAACTCTGCTCATATAGCGTGTTAAATTGCTGACGAAACTCAGGAGTATATAAAATAATACAGACAGCAATTAACAGGATAATTTCCACAGCAACACTGATGGAACCGGTAATCAAACCGGCTACGGCAGGACCGCTCATGGAGGATGAGTTTCCTTTGGATAAAACGGCCAGAATAATAGCCAGTCCACCAAAAATTAAAGCGCCATAAAAAATATTCAGAAAAACACAAAAAAGAGAAATTATTCCAAGTAATCTGGCAATGGCAGCAAATTGATTGTCAATAGCAGCTTTTTGCGGCAGATTCACATTAATATCTGAGGCATTAGGACTGTTCATCAGAAGTACTTCCTTAAAAAAACAATATTTTTTTCTAGTATAGCACGTATTTGTAATAAGTACAAATAAAAAAATAAAAGCTGAAGATATTAGGAGATTGAAGGTTATTGAATTTTTCGGGTTAAATAGGTAAAATAGGAAAAGATAAAACAATGCTGTCAAATGCAGCAGAATGAGAGGAAACATGGATATTTTAGAGAAATTAACAGAAGAACTGGGCGTGCAAAAATGGCAGGTGGAGGCAGCAGTAGGCCTTATTGATGAGGGGAATACCATTCCCTTTATTTCCCGTTATCGGAAGGAGGCTACCGGTTCTTTGAATGATGAGCAGTTAAGAAGTCTTCATGAACGTCTGGTCTACTTACGAAATCTGGAGGAGAAAAAGCAGCAGGTATTGGGAAGCATTGAGGAGCAGGGGAAGTTGACAGAAGAATTGAAGGAGAAAATTCTTCAGGCCGAGACACAGGTATTGGTGGAGGACTTATATCGTCCCTACCGCCCCAAAAGAAAAACCAGAGCCAGTGTGGCCAAGGAGAAGGGCTTGGAGCCTCTGGCAGAGTTGATTAGGGAACAGGAAATAACTACAGACCTGCTTATAGAGGCAGAAAAATATATTTCTCCAGACAAGGGGGTAGAAACAGCCCGGGAGGCCCTGCAGGGAGCAAAGGATATTTTGGCAGAAGCCATTTCTGATGAAGCAGATTACCGAACCTATATCCGGGAGATTACCATGGCGGAAGGCAAGCTGGTCAGCGTGGCAAAGGATGACAAGGTACAGTCCGTTTATGAAATGTACTATCAGTATGAAGAACCCTTGAAGCAGGTGGCGGGCCACCGGATACTGGCCATTAACCGGGGAGAAAAGGAGAAGTTCCTTACCGTGAGGGTGGAAGCCCCTGTAGAGCGAATTTTGACCTATCTGGAAAAAAAGACGATTAAAGGGGACTGGCCTGCCAATCCGGCTTCGGCAAATCCCATTACCACTCCTGTCCTGCAGGAGGTGGCAGCAGACAGCTATCAGCGGCTGATTGCACCTGCCATTGAACGGGAAATCCGTAACGAATTGACACAAAAGGCAGAGGACGGTGCCATCAGTGTATTTGGTAAAAATCTTGAGCAGCTTCTTTTACAGCCGCCTATTGCCGGAAAAGTGGTTTTGGGATGGGACCCTGCTTTCCGTACAGGCTGCAAGCTGGCAGTGGTAGATGAAACGGGAAAGGTTCTGGATACGAAGGTGATTTACCCTACGGCTCCTCAGAATAAGGTAGAGGAGGCCAAGGCAGAGCTGAAAAAACTCATAAAAAAGTATAATATTTCTCTGATCTCCGTTGGAAACGGTACAGCTTCCAGGGAATCGGAACAGGTAATTGTAGAACTGTTAAAGGAGTTGGATACCCCTGTCCAGTACGTGATG
>JBJELR010000144.1:0-2940 GCA_051879255.1 Lachnospiraceae bacterium
AGGCTCTGTGATGGGTCCCCATCCCTTTCCCATGCTGGTACGGGACTTTCAAAGTGTTATCGGCAGGGAGGCGAAGGAGCAAATATTGCAAAAAGAGGGGCGGTTTCCTGATGTGGTAATAGCCTGTGTAGGGGGAGGCAGTAACGCCATGGGAATGTTCTATGAGTTTATTCCCCATAAGGAGGTCAGACTGATTGGCTGTGAGGCTGCAGGAAAGGGCATTCATACGAAAGAAACAGCAGCCACTATAGCCACCGGGACGGAGGGGATTTTTCATGGAATGAAATCCTATTTCTGCCAGGATGAGTTTGGGCAGATTGCTCCCGTATATTCCATCTCCGCCGGTCTGGATTATCCCGGAATCGGCCCGGAGCATGCCAATCTTCATGATACGGGAAGGGCGGAGTATGTAGCCATCACCGATGAAGAAGCGGTGGAAGCCTTTGAATATATCGCCCGGACGGAGGGAATCATTGCAGCCATTGAAAGCGCCCATGCTGTAGCCCAGGTGAGGAAGATGGCACCTTTGATGAGAAAGGATCAGATTCTGATTTGCTGCCTGTCCGGCAGAGGAGATAAGGACGTAGCGGCGATTGCCAGATATAGAGGAGTGGATTTACATGAGTAGAATCAGTGACGCATTTAAGGAAAAGAAAGCATTTATTGGATTTTTAACCGCAGGAGACCCCAGTCTGGAGAAAACGGAGGAGTTGATTGCAGCAATGGAAAGGGCAGGAGCTGCCCTGATTGAAATTGGCATTCCCTTTTCCGACCCCATTGCGGAGGGAAAGGTGATTCAGAATGCCAATGTAAGGGCTTTATCGGCTCCCGGGGGATGTACCACTGAGCAGGTTTTTACCATGGTGGAAAAAGTCAGCAAAAAAGTAACTGTTCCACTGGTGTTTTTAACCTATCTGAATCCTGTATTTAAATATGGCTATAAAGCCTTTTGTCGAAGGTGTGCCGAAGCCGGGATCAGCGGATTGATTATTCCGGACCTGCCTTTTGAGGAAAGGGGAGAACTGGAGCCTTTTGCAGACCGCTTTGGGATAGAGCTGATTTCCCTTATTGCCCCCACCAGTATGGATAGAATTCATATGCTTGGTGCACAGGCAAAGGGATATATTTATCTGGTATCCTCCATGGGGGTTACAGGAGTAAGACAGGAAATCACTACCGATTTAGAGGAGCTTGTCCATCAGATTCGCAAGGTGACGGATACACCCATAGCGATAGGCTTTGGGATCAGTACCCCTGAGCAGGCTGGTAAGTACAGCAAAATAGCAGATGGAGTAATCGTAGGAAGTGCCATCGTAAAGCTGATTGAAGAATATGGAGAAAATGCCGTAGAGCCGGTGGAAGAATATGTGCGTAAGATGGTGGAGGGCTGCAGGGAGTACAGCCTCCTTTATTAAAGCAGTAGGGTTCGCAGACTGGCAACAGACTAAATTCAATTAGCTTACCATTTTCAAGGCTAAGGTTTTCTGTTACAATAGGAATAGGAGGAAACCGAATGAAGACCAGGGAAACGAGAATAATTATCGCTGTACTGACCATGCTTATTTTATTTTCTCAAGCCGGCTTAAAGATGCTTGAAGCCGGTTCCCTTAGGTTGCCTGTAAAAACCTCACAGGCCAGTATTTGGCCCCATTCCTCCTATGAGCAGTCTTATACTAAGTCCTGTACCCAAACGACTATCTCAGGAATGCAGGGAATACTAAACCTTGTGCAAAGATCCGGCATCTGTTGGCAGATAAGGAGTCTGCTGCTGCTTTCTCTGATTTCGGTGCTGCTTTCCTGTCTGTTTATTTTTCTTTACGGGGTCTTTTTTGCCGGTAATCAACCCCGGAGAAAAGAAACAGCAATTCTGCAATATATCCACGCCCAGGATGGAAAAAAATAATTTACCTTCATTTTGGCCTATGGAATCCATAGGCTTATTTGCGTACCCATTTTTTTATAGCAAAGAAGTAAAATACTTCAATATGGAGGTAAAAAATGAATAATCTGATTTTAATCATATTCTTCTTCATCGAGGTAGTAATCGGCCTGGCATCCACCCTGTATCTGACCCTTTCCCTTTTTGTGGTTTTGGGACAGAAAATTTATCGAAAATGTAAGTATGGTGCCTCGTTGTATGATTAAGGAAATTTGATTCTACTGCTGGATATAGATTAAGAAATTTGTTATAATCTTATTACTAAAAAAGAGTCAGATTGAGGAGTACCATGATTAAAGCCTGTTTTTTTGATGTAGATGGAACCCTGGTTTCACATACACAGGGAAAAGTACCGGAGAAGACCAGAAAAAGTCTGGAGCAATTAAGAGAAAATGGAATTAAAATCTTTTTATCCACCGGAAGACATCTGGGAGAGCTGGAAAAGCTTCCGGTAAAGGGAATAGACTTTGATGGCTATGTGACGCTGAATGGACAGCTTTGTGCAGATGCCGGGAAAGAGATTCTGTATAGAGAGCCTTTAGGGAAGGAGGATACAGAAGCCTTATTGGAGATTTTTCAGAAAAAAACTGAACCGCTGATGCTGGTAGAAGAAACGCGGTTATACGTCAATTTTATTAATGATACCGTCTGCCTGGCTCAGAAAGAAATTTCTACCCCATTGCCCCAGATAGCTGTTTATACCGGAGCCCCTGTGTATATGGCGATTGCCTTTATTCGCGAGGAGGAGGAAGAACGCTTTAGACCTCTGATTCCTCCGGGCTGTAAAATGACCCGATGGGCCAAAGCGGGTGTAGATATTATTTCCAAAAGCGGAGGAAAGGTGTCGGGTATACAAAAAGTATTGGAGCACTATGGAATCCGTCGAGAGGAAATCATCGCCTTCGGAGACGGGGAAAATGATATGGATATGCTGCGATTTGCAGGGATAGGCGTGGCTATGGGAAATGCAGCGCCTCAGGTAAAAGAGGCAGCGGATTATA
>JBJELR010000145.1:0-2932 GCA_051879255.1 Lachnospiraceae bacterium
CCACCTCAAAGTTGCTGGCAAAACGGGCATTCCTTCCCCAGCAGATACAGGGTATGTAATCGGATTTCCCGTAAGGACGGTTTACTGCAATGAGCAAATCCGCGATTTCTCTGCCCAAAGGAGTTTTCCGATAAATCGGTTCCTTGCAGATGAAGCCGTCAAGATAGATTTGGTTGCTCTTTGCACTCTCCTCTATTTCCTCCACCAGTTCTACTTCTCTGGCAAAAACAGAAAGAATCAGTCTGTTCTTCTTTTCCTCATGGCGGTTATAGGAGCGAAACTGTCCTGTTACCATAACCATTACTCCCCGAAAATCCTGAGTGGTATCCATCAGCCTTTCGGAAATCATGATGGGAATAATGTCACAGGAATCACTCAAACGCTGTACCTGCACATCCACCATATAAAATCCTTCTCCGAAGATCTCATGGCTGTACTTAAATTCACTTACTATGGTACCCATAATCACTACCTGATTGTTTTCCATTACCTTATCTGTCATTTTTGTTCTCCCTTCTTGTTCAAGAATTTCTTCCCTTCACGTAATATTATTGTATCGATTTTTTCTCACAGTAGAAGTGTCAGTCATCGCCCTTTTTTGCACCTCTTTTAGTTGCACCTCCCCCTAAAGAGTGCTATACTTAAGCGGTTTGAATATGGAGAGCAAATGATTTATTCTACTCTTTATGAAAAAAAACAGGAGGATTTCATGAAGCAAAAAAGAAACGATATTCGAAATATAGCCATTATTGCCCACGTAGATCATGGTAAGACTACTCTGGTAGACGAGCTGTTAAAACAAAGCGGTGTGTTCCGCGCAGGGCAGGAGGTAGCTGAGCGGATTATGGATTCCAACGATATCGAACGGGAACGGGGAATTACCATTTTATCCAAGAATACTGCGATAACTTACAAGGATACAAAAATTAATATTATTGACACACCGGGCCATGCGGATTTTGGCGGCGAGGTAGAGCGTGTGCTGAAGATGGTAAACGGTGTTGTTCTTGTGGTGGATGCTTTTGAAGGCGCTATGCCCCAGACCAAATTCGTTTTGGGAAAGGCCTTGGAGCTGCGTCTTCCGGTCATCGTCTGCATCAACAAGATTGACCGTCTCGAGGCCAGACCAAAGGAGGTTATTGATGAGGTTTTAGAGCTGTTTCTGGATTTGGACGCCTCTGAGGAGCAGTTGGACTGCCCCTTCGTTTTTGCCTCTGCCAAGGGGGGCTATTCTTCTCTGTCCATAGATACTAAAGGCGAAAACATGGTTCCTTTGTTTGAAACCATACTGGACTATATCCCTGCTCCTACGGGGGATCCTGATGCTGCCACTCAGGTCCTGATCAGCACCATTGATTACAATGAATATGTCGGAAGAATCGGTGTAGGAAAGGTGGATAACGGTACCATCCGCGTTAACCAGGAGGTGGTCATGGTCAACCACCATGAGCCCGGTAAGCAGCGAAAGGTGAAGGTATCCAAGCTCTATGAGTTTGACGGTTTAAACAAGGTAGAAGTGGCTTCTGCCAAAATTGGCTCCATTGTAGCGATTTCCGGCATCAGCGACATCCATATCGGTGACACTCTCTGCTCGGGAGATAATCCTGAGGCCATTCCCTTCCAGAAAATCTCCGAGCCTACCATCGCTATGAATTTTATGGTCAATGACTCACCTTTGGCCGGACAGGAAGGAAAATATGTTACCAGCCGCCATCTTCGTGACCGGCTGTTCAGGGAGCTGAATACGGACGTATCCCTTCGGGTAGAGGAAACGGAAAGTACAGAAACCTTCAAGGTTTCCGGCCGCGGAGAACTGCATCTTTCCGTACTCATCGAAAATATGCGTCGGGAAGGGTATGAGTTTGCCGTATCCAAAGCAGAAGTCCTGTATAAAACCGATGAGCGAAATCAAAAGCTGGAGCCTATGGAGTTGGCTTATATTGATGTACCCGAAGAATTTTCCGGCTCCGTCATTCAAAAGCTCAGCAACCGTAAGGGTGAACTGCAGGGAATGAGCCCCATTAACGGCGGCTACACCCGGTTAGCGTTTTCCATTCCCTCAAGAGGGCTGATTGGCTATCGGGGAGAATTTTTAACGGATACAAAGGGAAACGGTATCATGAACACCATATTTGATGGCTATGGTCCCTACAAAGGAGATTTATCCTATCGTAAGCAGGGCTCCCTCATTGCCTTTGAAGCCGGAGAAGCCATTACCTATGGCCTCTATAATGCTCAGGACAGAGGAATACTGTTTATCGGACCGGGGGAAAAGGTATACGCAGGAATGGTAATCGGCCAAACCGGAAAGGCCGAGGACATTGAAATCAACGTGTGTAAGAAAAAACAGCTTACCAATACCCGTTCCTCCAGTGCCGATGAGGCTCTGCGGCTTTCTCCGCCTAAAATCCTGAGTTTGGAGCAGGCATTGGAATTTATTGATGTAGACGAGCTTTTGGAGGTCACTCCCCAAAGTCTGAGAATTCGCAAGCGTATTCTGGATCCTACCATGCGCAAACGGGCAGGAATCAAGAAAGGCTAATCCACTTTCTATAAAGAACACAGCTAAAAAAGACAGGAAACCCTGAACCATGTTTCCTGTCTTTTTTATTCAAACATCTTTTTCTGACCTTTCCTTACTCCAGTTCAATCTCCAAGGTCACCGGACAATGGTCGGAACCATAGACTTGGGTAAGAATCCCGGCATCCTTAAGCTTGTCCTTTAAGCACTCTGAAACCAAAAAATAGTCGATACGCCAGCCCGCATTCTTAGCCCTTGCCTGAAATCGATAGGACCACCAGGAATAAATTTCTGCCTTATCCGGATAAAAGTAGCGGAAGGTATCCACAAAGCCCACCTCCTGCAGATGATCCATGCAAGCCCTTTCCTCATCCGTAAAGCCTGCATTTTTCCGATTAGTTTTAGGATTCT
>JBJELR010000146.1:0-2926 GCA_051879255.1 Lachnospiraceae bacterium
TCGGCGGTCAGAGTGAAGCTGTCTATGTCTATGCAAATGCCCCTGGCAAAATGGTTTTTTCCCGGGGCGGGTCTTTGGGAATTTGCAGGTGAGGCTAAGGCAAAAAGGCTGGAACCGGTGACGATTATTCGAGGGATTAGAGCTATGGGAGGTAAAAATGGAAATTCGTTATAAAACAGATTTATATGCCAGTTATATTCAGGTAACTGTTCCCCCACACATTGACAGAAAGCAGTATGCTTTTCAGATGCTGGAAGAAAATCCAATCAAAGGAATTCTGCCGGCGAAGGAACGACTGGAAGAAGGAGAGGCCTACCTCTATCTGGATATTACGGGTAAAACCAGTCTGCAGCAGGAATATAAAGACAGGGAAATGGAACTGGAGGATATGACCACAATTCTGGCACAGTTCATCAGCCTCTTGGAGGAACTGAGAAATTATCTTCTGCCGGATAAGTTTGTACTGGCAGAGCCGGAATTCCTCTATTGGGATGTGGAAAACAGCAGCTTATGGGCAGCCTTGCTTCCCTGGGAAAGAAAAGAGTGCCAGGGGTGTAGAAAGCTGGCGGAATTTTTTCTGGAAAAAATGAATCCAAAGGATGAACATGGAATTAATGCAGCTTATCTGTTTTATAAACAGCAAGGACAGCCTAATTTTTCTCTTTATCAATTTATGCCTGTTGTTGAAAGGGAGAATATTTTAAAAAGGCAGAAAAAGAAGGATGTGGAATGGAATCAGGAAGAAGTCGATTTTTCTTTTTCGGATACAGCACAGGAAGAAGCTGTATCGGTCAAACAGCAGGAGAAAACAGGATTTTCTCTCCTCAAAAGAAGGAAAAAGAGGGAGAAAAGGAGGGGGAAGGGAATATTATCCCGTCTGTTTTTTCGGAAAAAAGAAGAAGATTCCTTGTTTGATTTAGGGATAGACCAAGAGGAAGAAAACGGTTGTGCCAGACAACTTTGGGGGTACCCGGAAACGGTTTTTTTTGAAGAGGAAAAAGAAGAATGGCAGCTACAATGGAAGGAAAGAGGAAGGACAAAGACTGCTGTGCTAAAGGATATGCCTGTTACTGTAGGAAAAATCAGACAGGAAGTATCGGTAGTTATGGAGGATGACTCGGTGAGCCGCATTCATTGCCGATTTATCGAAAATAACGGAGGGATTGCCATTATGGATATGAATTCTACCAATGGAACCAGCCTGAATGGAATGAAACTGAGGCCGGGAGAAATCATGGGAATTGCTAAAAATGATGAAATCCTCATTGGTAAAGTAAGAGCACTTGTTGTATAATGAAAAAAAGTATGGACAGAGTGTAAAACACTTCGGAATGGAGGAAAAGGTGAAGGTAAATATCTATTATGGCGGCAGAGGAATGATGGATGATCCTACATTATTTGTCATTAATAAAATGCAGGAGGTTTTGCAGGAATTAAATGTGGCAGTGGATCGCTACAATCTGTATGAACTGAAAAACTCCATTACGACCCTTCCTCAGACCTTGAAGGATGTGGATGGTGTCATTTTGGCCACGACGGTGGAATGGTATGGAATTGGCGGCTATATGCAGCAATTTCTGGATGCCTGCTGGCTCTATGGAGATAAGGAGAAAATTGCCCGGATTTATATGAGTCCTATTGTTATGTCTACTACCTATGGAGAGCGGGAGGCGAAGCTGAACCTGAGAGTGGCATGGGAAATCCTTGGAGGACTTCCCTGCAGCGGTATCTGTGGCTATATTTCTGATACAGCTCTATTGGAAATGAACGATGACTATATCCGGCTGATTGAAAAGAAAGCCGAGAATATGTATCGTACCATTAACCAGAAGGTAGCAAGCTTTCCGGCAAGCAACCAGGCGGTAAAACAAAAGGTAGCTGTTTCCAAAAACTTTGATCTTACTCCACAGGAGACAGAGCAGCTCTCACAATATGCTTCTGATGATGATTATGTACAGCGGCAGAAGGAGGATTTACAGGAGCTGGCAAGTATGTTCAGAGGGATGATGAAGGATAAGGACAGAGATGGAGAGATACCGTTTGTGCAGGATTTTGAGCAGCATTTCAAGCCACAGCCGGGCTTTCATGGTAAGTATAAATTCATCATTGAAGGAATTCGTAATCCGTTGGCTATCCAGGTGGATGGAGGCAGTCTGCTGTGCGCCTATCAGGATATTGAGAAAGCAGATGTGGAGATCCAGTTGAAGGAAGACACGCTGAATAATATTATTGCCGGTCATATGACCTTTCAGAGGGCCTTCATGGGGGGAGAGATGACCATGAAGGGTGACTTTAGAATCTTAAGGACACTGGATCAGATTTTTATGTTTACAGATAGCGAGTAAACAGCTTAGGAATGGAGGAAAATATGGAAAATTGTATTTTTTGTAAAATTGCAAATGGGGAAATTCCTTCCGGAACAATAGAGGAGACAGACCTGTTCAGGGTTGTGTTGGATGTAGCACCGGCCACAAAAGGACACGCACTGATTTTGCCGAAGAAGCATTTTGCAAATCTTTATGAGCTGCCTGAAGAAATGGCAGGTGAAGCGTTGAAGCTGGCGAAAAAAATGGCTGTTCGGATGAAAGAGAGACTGAACTGTGATGGAGTAAACGTTGTTCAAAACAATGAAGAAGCGGCAGGGCAGACGGTATTCCATTTTCATATGCACCTGATTCCCCGATACAAAGAGGATGGACAGAAAATTGGGTGGAAGCCGTCAGAACCTACCTCTGAGGAGCTGGATAGTGTTAAGACACTCTTGACCTAAACGGCTTAAGGTGCCGACAATGGTAAGAGGTAAAGCAGGTGAATAGAGAGTAAAGAAAAGCTGCTACGGATTATTTGGTAGCAGCTTCTTTAATCAGATTGATAATGGTCTCGATAGAATTCATCTGTTTGCTTTGGCACATGTTATCAATATAGC
>JBJELR010000147.1:0-2921 GCA_051879255.1 Lachnospiraceae bacterium
CTGAAAGAGCCTGATAGTCCAGACTTCTGAATTTATTGTTCATAAAATGCTGCAGCATATACAAGGAATCGTAAGGATAGTCCCCTGTCAGCATATACACTTCCCGAAAAACCTTAAAGGAGTTGATAAGTGACAGTATTGTCACAAACAGGATCGTGGAGGACAGATATCTCAATTTAATGGAAAAAAAGATTTGCCAGCCCTTTGCACTCTCCAACTGTGCCACCTCTATAATTTCCTTAGGGATATTACTGATGGCTGCCATAAACAGAATCATGTTATAGCCCAGATTCTTCCAGATAAACAAGATAACCAGGATAACTGGGGCATAATCGGACTTAAACCAGTCAATTCTATCGCAGCCGAAATAAGTAAACATTTCGTTCACTACCCCATTGTAGTGGAATAGCACCTGCCAAATCAGTACAACAGAAGCAATAGGTACCATCATAGGACTTAGCAGTAAGGTTCGAAAACGGCTTTTCCAGGGTATAGCCTGTTCCAGAGCAAAGGCCATGGCCATAGACAAAACCACTGCCAACGGCACTGCAATCAGGGAAAATTTAAAGGTATTTCCTGCTGCCAAACGGAAAGCAGCGTTATTCCACACATTAATAAAATTATCCAGAAAAACAAACTGATGCTGAATGGGATTGTTCACTACTGCATAAAAGCCTACTACAATAAAGGGCAGCACAAAAAAGAGAGCCACCCCGATAACACTGGGAGCAAGAAAAAGTGCACTTTTTCGTTTAATTGTCTGTTCACCTATCTGCTTTTTGTTTTTTCTTCCTACCCTACGTTCCATTGGATAATTTATCCCTCCCCCGCTATCTTTCACACTTCCAGAAAAATGCACTATAGCCGGGCAATGTACTGCCGCCTCCGAAGTCATGCACTGCTCCGGTAAGTAAGTCTACAGCCTGACCGCAGCCTGCATCAAAATGAGCAATATACTCCTCACTATCTGCATTAATGGCCACCAAAACCCGTTCATTTTGTGACTTTCGTTCAAAAATACACTGTTTATTGGTCAGCACCACAGAACGAAACTCTCCATAGTTTAATGCCTCCGATTTCTTTTTTGCCTCTGCCAGCCGGGAAATAAAATCGGTTAATTCATTCCACTCAGGCTTTTCATAGTTCAGCCGCAAAGAAGGGTCACCCTGTCCCTTGTCCCCTGGGGCTCCCCACTCGCTTCCATAATAGACACAGGGAATACCCGGCATGCCAAAGGCCAGTGCATAAACTAAAGGCAGATGCTCTTTATTCTGTAAAATAGTAGCAATACGGCTGACATCATGGTTATCCACAAAAGAGAGCAAATGCTTTCCCCGGTATAAGGTCCAGTTCTCAGGGCCAAACTGGCGTAGCAGAGAATGGTTGATTTCGAACATATTCATACTATTAAAGCTGGAATAGAGCCCCTTGTAGCACTCGTAATTAGTGGCCGAATGAAGCATCTCATCATTTACCAGCACCTTATAATCCCCATGCAGCATCTCTCCCAGAAGGAAAAAATCCTGCTTTTTAGAATCACAAAAAGCACGAAGTCTGCGCACAAAATCGTGATCCAGACAGTAAGCCACATCCAGCCGCAGTCCATCAATATCAAACTCTTTTATCCACAGGTCGATACTTTCAAAGAGATACTGTACCACCGGCTCATGACGCAGATTCAGCTTCACTAAATCGTAATTTCCCTCCCAGCCTTCATAATAGAGTCCGTCCTGATAGGGAGAATTCCCCTGAAAATTAATATGAAACCAGTCCTTATAGGCAGAAGCCTCCCGGTTTTTCAACACATCCTGAAAGCCAAAAAAGCCCCGTCCCACATGGTTAAATACACCATCCAAAATCACTCGGATTCCTTCCTGATGCAATTTATCCACAATCTCCTTAAAGTCTTCATTGGTCCCCAGTCTGCAGTCCAGCTTCTGATAATCTCTGGTGTTATATCCATGGGTGTCAGACTCAAACAAGGGGGAAAAATATATCCCATTACACCCCAGCTTCCGGATATGGGGAATCCACTCCTCAACCTTACAAATACGGTGTTCCAGCACCCCATCATTTTCAAAAGGTGCACCACAAAATCCCAAGGGATAGATTTGATAAAATACACTTTCATATGCCCACATAAGCTACCTCCTAGTTTACATAAGTCTTATTGACTGATGTAGTATTTTTTTACTTTTTATCCTGTATTTACTTTTACCTGTGGATTACTCTGTGGATAACTTAATTAATCCGTTTTTTTGAGAAATCCACCATTTCCACATAGTTATCCACAGGTTTTCACCTGTCTAAGGTGTATAAAGTATGTGTCATAACTTTAAAATCAAGTGTCATATTTAAATTTTTATCTCTGTTCTGTCCGATTCAGTATAACTTAATTTCCCAAGCTCTACAACCACTCATTCCAGAATTTTTCTATTTCATGACCGATTGACTGAAGCCGAACTACCCGATATTCCTTCCACTCCTTAGGAAACATACGTAAATACTCGTTTTGGAGAAAACGCTCATCCAAAAGAGCAATAACCCCTAAATCCTGATGGGTTCTAATTACCCGCCCTGCAGCCTGAAGAACCTTATTCATCCCCGGATAGCGATAGGCGTAGGCAAAACCGTTTCCTTCCTTTTGTTGAAAGTATCCGGCCAGAATTTCCCGCTCAGAGCAGACCTGTGGGAGACCGGTCCCTACAAGGATGGCTCCGATCAGGCTGTCCCTTTTCAGATCAATTCCTTCTCCAAAAATCCCACCCATAATGCAGAAGCCCAAAAGGGTTTTTTCTTCTATTTCTATGGGCAGCATAATTTTCTCCTGTAAATTCAGATGCTCATTCCCCTGAAAATGTTTCAGAAAAGTTTCACGTTCATCTTCTTTCATGTATTCTTTCTGTCGAATACATTCCACC
>JBJELR010000148.1:0-2878 GCA_051879255.1 Lachnospiraceae bacterium
ATTCAGTTAGGCTCTGCCATTTCTGTTGTTGTGGGACAGCTTTTAGGAGCAGGAAAATTAAAAGAAGCCAAGGATGCAGACAATAAGATGCTGTTTTTCGTTGTAACTGCCTGTACAGCTATGGCAGTACTGATGGCTTTGGTAGGAAAAGCCTTTCCCAATATTTACAATACAGAGGAAAGCATTAAGGCACTGGCCAGACAATTTATTGTGATTTCTGCTCTGATTATGCCATTATGCGCCTTTTGCCACAGTACCTATTTTACCCTTCGCTCGGGAGGAAAAACAGGAGTAACCTTTTTATTTGACTCCGTATATACCTGGGTTTTAGTGATTCCACTGGCTTTTTGCCTTTCCCGATTTACTCACTGGCCTATCGCCACTGTTTTCTTTGGTGTACAGTCTATGGAATTGGTAAAGGCTATAATTGGCTTTTTTATGGTAAAAAGCAATGTCTGGCTAGTGAACATCGTCAACCAGAACGGATAAGGAAGAAAAAGAAATGTTCTCACTGACATAATCCTGAATCCGGCTGCTATCCACCATTCCCAATGATACACTTCGGATATCCATATAAAAAAAGAGTAAAAAAAGAAGAAGCGCCAGCAAAAAGCGCATACGAAAAGAGGAAGAAAACAAGGAGACCTGACTGTCCGGCCATGAGGCTTTTTCCAGGTCTCCCTTTCTGTATCTGAAGGAGCCTTCACTGTGGGCTCCCAGTCGCTGATAATTTAAGCTTTCATCCTGACGCATCTTCTGAATTAAGGCTAATTTCTGTTCTAACTGCATTATTCTATCTCCTCTCCCTGTGTAAATGAACAGTACTTCCTGTTCTTATCTGTTAAAGGTTATAGAATATTATGTAAAAAAAGGACTATTTAGAACCGAAAGCTAGCGTTTACTCAACTCTTCCGTTATCTCCTCCCAGGTTACTCCCCTCTCTGCCATAAGAACCATCATATGATAAAGAAAATCCGAAATTTCATACTTAATTTCATTAGGGTTGGGATTTTTGGCTGCAATCACGATCTCTGTAGCCTCCTCTCCCATTTTCTTCAAAATTTTATCGATTCCCTTATCAAAAAGATAGTTGGTATAGGAGCCCTCCTTGGGGTGCGCCTTCCGATCCAGAATTACGGCAAAAACATCCTCAAACACCTTAAGCGGATTTATGGCAGCAGCATCCTCCTTTTCCATAATGGTATTAAAAAAGCAGCTTGTTTTTCCGGTGTGGCAGGCAGGCCCTACCTGGGAAACCTTTGCCAGAATAGTATCCTTGTCGCAATCGGCAGTAAGGCTTTTCACGTATTGAAAATGACCGCTGGTTTCTCCCTTTACCCAAAGACAGTCCCTGCTTCTGCTCCAATAGGTCATCTTCCCACTGGAAAGGGTTTTCTCATAGGCCTGCTTATTCATATAAGCCAGCATTAACACCGCCTCTGTTCGATAGTCCTGTACAATTACCGGAACCATTCCATCACTATTTTTCTTAAATTCCTCCCAACAAAGCTGAGCCTCCAGAGCGGACATGGGGATTCCATTATCCTTTAACAGCATTTTCAGAGAAGCAAACTGAGCCGCATTTTCATTGACCATGGTTCCCATTACCCCGGAAACCTTATCGTTTTTTAAGGTTTCGATCAGCTTATCCAGAGAAATCTCAGGCACCCAGCTGATTAAGGAAATAGGGCTTGCGGCATAAGCCGCTTTAAAATTATCCTTACCTAAGTAAATGACCTCAGAAACATAGTTTTCAATAACATCAAAAAAATCGGTCAGATTGTTCAAATCTCCCGTTGAAATAACAATTTTTTCCTTACCAAAGCGCTCAGAAACCTCTTGGGTCAGGGCCACATTGGAATCCTTGGAGTAATTCAGTGCAGCTTTCTGGCAGCCTGCATACAGCAGCTTCTTAATGTCCTCCATACGTCTCACATTACCGGCACCGATTACCGGAATCTCGACAACACTACAGATTTCCTTAATAATATCCAGAGCCTCATCATGCTCCTTATCTCCCATAGACAGATCAAAAATAATCAATTCATCAGCATGCTGCTCACTATACATTTTTGCCAATGAAACAGGGTCTTTACTGATTACGGTAAGGTCGTCAAAATTAGTAACAGCTTCCTTTTCATATAAAAAAAGGGAAGCTACAAGTTTTTTGTTCATGGTATTCATTCCCTCCATCCTGCCGGATTTTCTCTTTTACAGGCTGCCCTTTGTAGAAAGGACACCCTGACTGCGCGGTTCTTCTTGTGTGGCCATGTCTAATGCCTTGGCAAAGGCCTTGAAAGCGGCTTCAATGATATGGTGTGAATTTCCTCCTGATAACAGCTTAAGGTGCAGATTCATTCCACTTTTATAAGAAACAGCATAAAAGAATTCCCGGATCAATTCTGTGTCAAAGTCACCAACCTTTCCGGCGGGAATTTCCAAATCAAACTGAAAATAAGGGCGGCTGCACAAATCAACTGCACAAAGCACAAGCGTTTCGTCCATGGGCAGGATAAAATAGCCATAGCGGCGGATTCCCTTTTTTTCTCCTACTGCCTGGGCGATGGCCTGCCCTAAAACGATTCCGGTATCCTCTACTGTATGATGGGCATCCACATGCAGATCCCCTTTTACAGACAGAGCCAAATCAAAAAAACCATGCTTGGAGAATCCCTCCAGCATATGATCAAAAAAACCTATTCCGGTAGAAATCCAGCCCTCTCCTTCTCCATCCAGGTTTAAATCAAGCAGGATTTCTGTTTCCTTCGTTTTGCGTTCTATGGTTGCTGTTCTTGTCATCTTTACCTCCATCCTTTATTCAAAGCGGACCGAAATGGATTTTGCGTGTGCCGTCAGTCCTTCCCTTTCGGCAAACAGT
>JBJELR010000149.1:0-16258 GCA_051879255.1 Lachnospiraceae bacterium
CACTGCTTGTATGCAATCAAGGCTGCCAGAGGCATCAGAACTTCACAAATATGTACAAAAAAACCTGCGGAATCTTCTGTAATTCCACCAAAGTGTTTTCTGGCCACATAAAGGTGAATCAAAAAGGCTACCATAGCCCCTGCCAAACAGGCCACTCCCACTGTTTGATTCAACAGAATCATTTGCACTCCGCACACTCCAATATAGAAAAGCAGCACGAAAATCTCAATCCTTCGCAGGCTGCCCTCCGGTATATAGACGGAGCACTTGCTTTCCTTGGCATGTCTGGAGGCCAGAATAGAAATCCCATAAAGGGATCTGGAAATCACAAAGCTGTAGGCCAGAATAAAAAGACCATCTACCGGCATCTCACTCCAAATACCAATGGCCACCATAAAATACCATACGCAAACGATAATGGCAAAATATCCCCCATGAGAATCCTCCAGAATCTGCAGCTTCTCCTCCCTTGGCTTATTGGAATACAGGGCATCTATAGTTCTGAAGAAGCCGTCCAAATGGGCTCCTGCCGATAATATACTGGGCATTACTGCTCCCACCACCGCCGGAAGAATAGCGTAGCTGCATAAATACGGATATCCGATTGCCCAACGACTGATGCAAAAACCGATTACCACCCCCACCAGGGGAATAAAAATAAGAATATATCTGCTGTTTTCACTATTTCTTTCCACCTTCGCCTTGGGGCTGATTGAATATAATGAAAACGCCAGCAGCAAGCTGTTCCATATAGCTTTCATGGATTATACCTCTTTGCGATTACTCTTTCATTCAATGACCACATCCTGGCCGTATTCATCCCAAACAATGCAAATCCAGGTTTTTCCCGGATTTAATACAATGGGATTGCCTGCTTCATCCACATAAGAAGCAGGAACCTCGTCTGCCAGCCTGCTCCAGGTTCCGGTTACCATCTTCCCCGCAGTGAATACCTGTACCTTGTACCCATCATCCCCATGGCAGCCAAAGGCAAGGTAATCATTTTCATCCCTGACTTCCCCATGACAATACTGGAAAATTACATTGGAATAGGTTAACTGCTCTCCTGTCAGCTCATCAATCTGCTTCTCTCCATATTGGAAGCGGTAGTAACGACCATCCTCCGGGTTGTACTCGAAATAGGACTGGGTTTTGGAAAAGCCATTGGCAGCGGTGCTGCTTTTTCCTCCCGGATATAACCGCAAAGCATCCGGCTTATCGGTATAGTTTACCGGATTATCTTCGTCAGCAAACTGGAACTTTGCCTGATAGCCCTCTTTTAAGGTGGTGCGGTAACGGAACTTCTCTATGTCCTTAGCGATTCCATCAGGATTAATATACACATTATGAGGTGCCTTCCTGTCACTGCTTCGGTAGAATGTATTGGGTGCCGGGTGGTCAATTCCCGACACTGCTCCACTAATGTTATCTACCCGGTCACTGTTTAACAGCTCCCCCACATAAGGAGTGGCCTGCCCAAAATGGGCATATAATGCATCATACTCCAGAGCAAAGTAAACGAAATAATCCCGGCTGCTTCGAATGGAGCCGATTCTCTCCAGATTACTGTAATCCTCAAACAGGCCCATTAATCTGGTTATTCGCCCCTCCACCGGTGCTTCATAAACAACGGACGCTTCTCCTATCCCTGCCTGGGGACACCCCGCCTGAATGTTGTTAAACATAACGGCAAGAGGCCTGGTCTTTTGTATGCTTTCCGAAACCGTAAGACCGGTAAGATAGCTTTTTCTTCCTTCCTGTCCTGAAGCTTGGGGATTCTCCCCCTCTCCCTCTTCTCTGGTCTGAGAATCCAAAGGTTCTCCCTGCCCGGTGCAGGCGGATAACCCCAGACTCAGCGTAAAAAGGATAATTCCAAAAAGGATTTTATTTGAAAATTTCTTCATTATACTCTCTCCTAAAAGGGAATTCTGTAGTTACTTCGCCATATTATTTTACAACCATCTTACCGTAAAAGTCTACCCCTTTTTCCATTTCAGCTTTTCCGGTCTTTTTCTTCCATTATAATAGGTGCAATTTTCTGACGATTCCTACTATTGTTCTTCCTCCGGGCATGGCCTCCAGCTCCCTTTTTCCTACCCCACCCAGTTTGATTACCAGACCAAAATAGGTAGGAATTGCCACCAGAACAGCCATCACCAGACAGAGTAAATTATAAAGCCAGTTCATCTCTCCCGGCTTCAGCAGACCACCAAGAACGAACAACCGGCTGCTGCCTTCGTAGATCAGCCAGGCAACAAGCCCCATAAATAGGGAAGCAAGGGTTGGAATAAGAAAGGTTTTAATCCCTTCCTGTCGATAGCCCAGCTTTTTTTTCATACTGACTCCATTAAACAGGCTCATACAGGCAGAATAGCAAATTGCTGCCACAGGCAGGGCATAAAGATCAAGAGGGGTATAAAGCAAAAGCAGGGTCAGCACCGGGGTCTGAACTGCCAGTGCCAAGGCCGCATGAATAACCGGCTTATTGACATATCCGGTGCCCTGCAATACAGCGTTACTGAGAGTTGAAAGGCCGTAAAACACCACTGAAATCGCCAATACCCGCAAAAGTCCTGCTACCAAGTCTAAAGTACCTGCCTGTGGATAGAGGACATAAACGATAGGCTTTGCCAGTACCATAAGCCCTACTGCGGCGGGAATGGAAACTAACATCGTCGTTTTAATGGCGCTGCCGATTTTTGCTCTGCATCCTGGTTTATCCTTCTTTTCAAAGCTGGCAGAGATACTGGGAATAATAGCTGATGACATTGCCGTTGCCAGGGCGATGGGAATATTGGTAATCTGATTGGCCTTGCCGGAAAAAAGTCCATAGTAGGTAGTTGCCTGTGCTTCCGTATACTGCTTGACATTTTCCACAATACTGCAGTAAATTTTCAGATTGGTAGCACTGCTCATATTATAAATGCAGGTACTCAGTAAGACCGGTGTCACCATGCCAATAATCAGCTTAAACACCTGTCCATAGGTAATTTCCTTTCCGGTTTGATCCCTCTGTCTTCTCCTTTGAAACATACTGCGGTTCAGGCCATAAACTGCTGCCATAAAGAGCAGGGCAATCAGAACACCGGCACCGGTACCCATGGCACTTCCTATAGCGCCGTATATAGCCTGAGTGGTGGTGTCCCTGTCTCTGACCAGACTGATCAGGACGAAAGCGGCTCCAAGACTCACCAGGGCATTGAGAATCTGCTCCAATATCTGGGAAAAGGAGGTCTGTATCATACTCCTGTGGGCTTGAAAATAGCCTCGCATTACTCCCAAAAGACCGGACAGAAAGATGGTAGGCGAAAATACCCTAAGCACCTGGGCAGAGCTTTCCCCCACCATATTTCCGGCAAAAAAGAAACAGGCCAGGCTGGCAATTCCCCCTACAACAATCACATAGAAAAACGCACCCATAAAAATTTTATGCGCATTTTGGTATTCCCCTTTAGCCAGTCTTGCTGCAATCACCTTGGACACAGCAGAAGGAATACTATAGGAAGATACCAGAAGAATAATGGTATAAATCGTATAGGCTGTATTATAATACCCGTTTCCTTCATCTCCAATAATGGCCACCAGAGGACTTCGATATAAAATTCCAATAATTCTCACAATGATTCCTGCCGCTGCCAAAATACCGGCCTGCAGGATAAATCCATCCTTTTTACTCTTTTGGCCCAAAACAGACCCTCCTTATACAAGAAAGAGTTCCAGCACAAATACCACTATACAACTGAATACCGCCACCTGAAAAAGGCTCTTTCCCTTCCAGGCAAGCCCCAGAGCCACAAGCAATGCCGCACCTGCTGACACAGGAGTCTGTGTTGCCTCCAGAATGGCCGGAAAGGTCATTACTGCAAGGGTGACATAGGGAACATAGTAAAGAAATGAACGAATCGTTGTGTTGCTAATCTCTTTACGAATCAGGGTAAGCGGCAGAACACGAATCAGATAGGTAGTGATTGCCATGATGATAATATATACATATACATTGTTTTTCATTTTACTGTTTTTCCTCCACCGGGAACAGCCAGGCTGCTGCCAGAGAAATCAGCACCGTCAGAATAATAATTTTAACGCCCGAAGAAATTCCTCCAAAAACCGGCAGCCGATGAAAGAAAAAGCTGGCCGCAAAGCTGATTCCAATTAGACCTGCCACCACCTTATTCTCCTTTGCCGGAGGTACAAAAACCACCGCAAACATTCCATATAGGGCCACACTCAATGCACTGACCAGACGAAGGGGCAGGATGTTTCCCATTAAAACTCCAAGGAAAGTGCCCAATGTCCATCCGGGTGCTGCCATGGAAATAACCCCGTATACATAAATGGGTTTCAGCTTCCCCGGCTGGGCAATGGATACACCAAAAATTTCATCAGTAACATAAAATCCCATAAGCATTCGATGCCCCAGGCCTGTGGAAGGAGCAATTTTCTGGCTTAAAGAGCAGGCCATCAGAAGATATCTGGCATTGGCTACTGCTTCCATCACCATAACCTCCAGATACCCCGCCTGTGCTGCAATCAGGGTAAATCCTATAAACTCTCCTGCAGAAGCATTGATCAGTGCACTGGTTATCGCAGCCTGAAAGGCCGTCATTCCTGCATTTTTTGCTGCAATTCCCAAGGTAAAGGAAACGGCAAAATAGCCCAGACCAATGGGAATACCATCCCGTACACCTACGGAGAACAATTTTTGGTTCGTCTCTCTCATGTTTATCTTCTCCAATACCTATTCAAGATAAAACAATTCTCATCAGAATGCAAGATTAATCTTATACAGCAGGTACTCCTGACCCTGTTCAACCACCTTCCTGTCAAAGAAGAAACCTAATTTTTCACACAGCCTTACCGAGGCCACGTTTTCCTCTCTCACCAGGGCCTGAACCCAGGTAAAATCATAGTCCTGTTTGCCTATCTCCAATACTTTACGGCAGGTTTCATAGGCCAGGCCCTTCCTCTGCCAGGGCAGACCAATGACAAATCCTAATTCGGGAGCCTCATAACCTTCCCGCAGATTGAATCCTACACGACCGACTACTTTTCGGTCCCCTTTTCTTTCCACAACCCATGTGCCAAATCCCCAGAAAGTATACGCATGGTCAATGTAGCTTCGTATATACTCTCTTTCCTTTTCTTTGTCCGGATATAAGTCTTCCGTATACCTGCTGATTTCCTTATCTGCATACAGCTCATACAGAGCCTCCAGATCCGCCTCCTCCATCTCCCGGATAATACACCTGGTTGTATCCCCAATCTGCCAGGGAATACCGTTAAACCGCCTGTACACCTTATCCAGATAGGAAAAATCGGCTTCTTCAAGCCCCTCTATGGCATAAGGTATGTTTTCAAATTCCTCTGTCCGGTTTTTGTCATGAAGCCAGGCCAGAACTCCTGCCTTCCTCGCCAAAAGTTCCCTGCCTACCGCTCCCATATCCGTAATAAATAAAAGCTCTGCCATCAGAAGATTCTCTGCCGGCATATTTTTCCACAGCCTCACTCCCTGATCGGCCAGTTCCTTCTCCAGTACTGCCAAATCACCAGGCTCTCTTTTCGTCAATAAAATTACGTGCTTCAGCATTCCTTCCTTCAGCCTTTCTTTTCAGTTCTTCTTTACTTTGAGGACAAGCTGGGGTACAATAGGCCTTGATAAAACCCTCTTTGTTCATTGTAAGGCAAGAGGAACAGAAAGGAAAGTATTATGACAGCAAATCCTATTATCACCATTACCATGGAAGATGGTTCTGTAATGAAGGCGGAATTATATCCCCAGCTTGCACCCATTTCCGTAAACAATTTTATTAGTCTGATTAACCAAAAGTTCTATGATGGACTGATTTTTCACCGGGTAATCAAAGGATTTATGATCCAGGGCGGTTGTCCCGACGGTACCGGTATGGGCGGTCCCGGCTACAGCATCAAAGGAGAATTCAGCCAAAATGGTGTAGACAACGACTTAAAGCATACAGAGGGTGTGCTTTCCATGGCAAGAGCCATGCATCCTGATTCTGCCGGAAGCCAATTTTTCATCATGCACAAAACCTCACCTCATCTGGACGGCTCCTATGCGGCCTTCGGAAAAATCACTGAGGGGATGGATGTAGTAAACCGCATTGCAGAGAGTGAAACGGATTATTCCGATCGCCCCCTCTCTCCCCAGCGTATCCGCTCCATCACCGTAGATACCTTTGGTGAAACCTATCCTGAACCTGATAAGCTTTAAACATGAACGGGACTTTTATGGTCCCGTTCATATTTTGTTCATGATTAATTAAAGGATTTTTCATTCGCTTAACATTAAATATCCATTTTTCATGATTATACTTACAGTATAGAAAAACATTTTTCATGTGCTTATTCCAATTTTTATTAATAAACTTTTTCATAATAATGCCAGGTAAAGTAATTTACCTGGCATCCTCCCTTTTTATCCCAAAAGATAGATTCCTACCGGAAAAAGCAAACGCAAATAGTTCATGGAGGGAATCATTTCTGCCACATCAATCCAAATAGGGCAAATCAACAGACAGGCCAGGGTAATTACCAGAGTTGCAGCCACAAAGGAGGTCTCCTTTTTCCAGCCCTTTTCCATAACCATAATCCATATGCTCCCACTTACCAACAATAAAAGCAGCATTCCTCCTTCCCTCAGTATTCCTCTGCTTTCTCCCAAAAAAAGAAGCATTACCCAGCCTGCCAGTGCAGGAAGGGTTCCTGCCGCCAGCTTCTGTAGCCCGCCAAAGAAAAAACGCTCTGTAGGATTTAATGCCTTATCTACCCGGTATTGCCGGGGAATAAATTTTCTTCCCTGAGACAACAGCATCAGCAGAAAAATTAATAATCCTGTTATTCCCCGCAAAGGATAGACTTTTGGTGATAAGGATTCTTTTTCCATTTTTTCCTGTATCTTTTCCTGAAGAATTTCCAGTTGGAAGACTGCCCCGCTGTCTGCATATTCCTGCTTCAGACGGATTAACTTACGGGTTCTTTCCTCATCCTCTTTGCTAAAAATATCCCTCTCCTTCTGCTTTAGTATTTCCTCGCTATAGACCACAAAAAATTTGGCATATACCGTTTCTTTTACAACTTTGCCTTTAACGGACAGAGGATTGGCCATATAGGTAATGGTGCGCCGATATTCCCCTTTTTCCACCTTTTCTTCAAAATCCTGATGAAAAAGAAAGCCACACTCCAGCTTTCCACTGAGTATATCCCTCTTTAAGGCTTCTTCATCTCCATATTGGTAAAAATCAAACAGGCCTTCATCGGTTAAAAGCCCCTCCAGTATTCTTCTTCCATATTCCCCCTGGGCACCCGAAATACCTACCTTCAGGTTCTCCTTGTCCGGCAGCCTTACTGCTGAAAGAATAAGCAAAAGAAATAACATCCCCAATAGCTGTACCCAGGTAGAAGCCCTTTTGCTGTATAGCTTTAACCAAAGCATATACCAGTTAATGTATTTTTTCATAGGCAAATGCCCCCAATCCGGTAGTAATTATTGCCCCTACCAGCACCAAAAAGCCCTGTCCGGCTGTATTTTGGGCAAAAATCAAATTTTGCAGATAATCCTTCCAATGGGTTAGGGGTAATATTCTTCCTACCCTCTCCAACCATTCGGGAAAATAGGCAGCAGGAAGCAAAAGTCCACAGGAAAGAATCAGAAGAAGATTAGCTCCAAGGAGGATTACCACCGACTGCATAGTTTTTCCACCCAGGGAAAACAGCAGATGAAAGTAGGCGCTTAGTGCAAAACTGATTAATCCCAGACCAATCAGACCCCTCCACCTTAGCGGCAGCCAATTTTCTGCGGTAAAATGAAGAATCAGACAGGAGGATACATAAATCAGCATAGAAAGCATCCATAAAACTGCAGTCATGGTAAAAATTTTTACCAAAGCAAGCCTTCTTTTCTCCAATCCATACATGATAAGCTTATCCTCTACAGCCCGATTCTGCGGCTTATAGAGAAAGCCGAATAAGAGTCCGCTGGTCAAAAGAACCAACAGCAGCGCCGTCACAAAATAATATTGTTTGGCAGACAACTGCCCGGTAACCGATAAGATTTCATTTTCAAAAAGTTTATCCCGCTTTAACAACTCCAAAGCATACTCTTTGGCCAGATAATCCCCCAAGACTGCCTCATCCAGCTTAGTTTCCTGCTGCCTTGCTACCGCAAGGGCTGCATATACCCCGGCTTGGGCATTTTGTAAAAGGGATACCGCCTGTGCCAAAAGTTCACTGAAAATCTTTGTGTTGAGTGAAGAATCTGAAGGCAGATAAAGGGTTGCAGGAGTATTCACTCCGATATAAACATCTTCATAAAAATGATCCGGAATCAGAATAATCGCATCTACACTTCCTTCTTTAAGCTTCTGCCAGGCCTGCTCCTTAGAATAGTAATAAAGTTGGCAGACACTTTCTACACTCTCCATGGCAGCCGCAAAGCCTGCTGCCTGCTTTACCAGTTTTTCTTCTTTGGGAATTACCACCGCCACCTGAACCCGTTTAAAGGCTTGTGACTGCAGCAAGTAAAGGCTCACTGCAGCCACTCCCACAATCAGAAAAAGGATTAACAGAATCAACCCCAGGATAGATTTCCACAGAATTTTTATGCTTTTTTTCCACTCCAATAAAAAATAGGTCCAAAATATTTTCATGCTAATCAAAAGATATCATCCAGCTTCAGATCGCTCTGCTCCAAATTACCTTGCTCCAACTCCATCATCAGAAGCATCATATCCATTTGGGTGGCATCATTTAGATTAAGTTCCTCCCCGGTCAATTCCTCAATTTCTCCCTTACTTTTTACATAATAATCAAAGGTAATTTCATAGGGAATATAGGCACTCTCCATTTGGTCCATGGTAAGGCGAAATTCCTTTTCGGAAAAATCCATGATTCCGCCGGCCTTCAGGTAAGGAATATAGTACTCTACGCTCAAATCAAATCGTCTGTTTTCACTATTGTAGGATAAACGAACAATGGGTACTTCTTCTACTACCAGAACGATTTCCTCCCCGGTTCCTTCTACCCTGCTTTCCAGCTTCACAATACTTTCTTCCTCATAGACCACTTCCATACTCCAGATTCCTGCGTTTTTATTGCTGTCAAATAACAGCTCCACTTTTTCTTCCCCGCTTTGCAAAACGATAGCTGCCACCTTTTTTTGCCCCAGATAGAAGGTAATATCCATGTTTTTAAAGGAATCCTGAATATCCTCAAGCAAAGTAAACGGATTTTCGTAAAATTCTCCATACTCTGTTTGGTAATCCTTGCTATATATTTCATATGCCATTTTCATTTTCATCAAAATGGTTTCAATGGTTTCAGGCGGTATAACTATTTTATAGCCCTGGCATTCCAGTTTTTTTCCCTCCACCTCATAAGGGGCTTTATCTACTTCTTCGATTTCTATCTTATCATACTCCTCTTTAACAATCTGAATCAGCTCCCAGCCTAATTCCTCCTGCCTTTTTTGCGTTTCATTACTTTTTTCACCCCAAAGGCTGTCTGCCGCCATAATCAGAGCTTCATCCAATTTGTCCAGGTCCGTCTGGGAGACATAGTCCGGTAAAAATCCTGTTTTTGGCTCCCTGAACTGATAAATTAGCAGAGTGTCCTGCAGCTTGGAAATTTTTGCTTCCACCCGGTCACCGGTAAAGTTAGCCCATATTTCCATCTCCGGAACTTCTTCCAGATTAGCCTTTGCCCATAGCTGAAGAATTTCTTCAGCTCCCCGAAGTTCAAAAGCCACTTGCTGATCATCCATGGTATACTTCATTCCCACCTGATAGCTTTCAGGGTCGATCCCCTTAAAACGACTCATATTTTCTAATAAAAGTGATTGATGGGAAAAGGTATTGCGCATCGCCTCCTCTATTTTCTTTTGAGGAGTTGACCTCACAAACACGATCACTATGGCTGCAATTACAACAATTACTGCAGCAGCAATCAGAGCAATCAGCCAGCCTCTGTTCTTCTTAGGCTGTACCTCCAGAGGATTCTCTGTTTTCCCCGCAGATTCTTCCATCGGTTCCATAGGCTGGTTCACTGTAGATTCATTCATTGGATTATTGATTTCACTCATCTCTTTTCCTCCTTCATCTTTTGTCTAAAACAGACTATCCCTCTTTTGCCCAAAGATAGGCTTTAATTCTTTCCATTCTATTTTCTTTTTCAAAAAGTTCTTCTATTCTTCCCTTCCCCATCAGCAGGCATCTGTCTGCCCACAAAATTTCCTGCTCATCATGGGTGGTCATAACGATGATTCCCTTCTTTTCTCTGTATTCTTCCATCCAGTGTTGTATACTGTTCTGATAATAAATATCCAGGGCAGCAGTGGGCTCGTCCAACAGAAGAATGGGAGGGGACTGTAAAAGGGCACAGGCAATACTGAGCCTTCGTTTCATCCCACCGGACAGCTTTTCCACCGGAGTTTTCAGCATCTGCCCAAGTTCAAACCGGGTAACCAGTTCCAACGTATGGGAATCCTTTCTGCCACCCCACAGCCTAAGGTTATCTTCTACAGACAATTCCTCAATCAGAGGATTCTCTTGGGGAACATAGCCGCAAAACTGCCGAAATACTTTTCGATTTCCCCGGGCAGAATGGTTAAAATAATTAATGCTTCCTGAATCCGCCTTTAGTATTCCTGCCATAATCTGCAAAAGAGTAGACTTCCCGCAGCCATTTTTCCCTACAATGGCTACCGCCTCACCGGGATTGGCCTGAAAACTGATGTCCTCCAATATTTTCTTTTTTCCATACCGTTTTCTGATTTGTGACAGTTGAATCATTTTTAATTTCCTGTATAAAAAGAGCCATCCTGATGGATGGCTCCTGAATTTATCCTGTTTAAGCTTTTCCGATGGAACCGAAAATTTCCATTTTTTCTTTTACGGTAGCTTTAATTGCTTCTGTACCGGGTGCCAGTAATTTACGAGGATCAAAGCCTTTACCCTGCTGATCCTTACCAGCCTCAATGTATTCACGGGTAGCAGCCGCGAAGGATAATTGACATTCCGTATTCACGTTGATTTTTGCAACACCTAAGGAAATGGCTTTCTTAATCATGTCCACAGGAATACCTGTACCTCCATGAAGCACTAAGGGCATATCTCCGGTAAGCTGCTGAATAGCATCCAGGGTTTCAAAGGATAAACCTGCCCAGTTTTCAGGATATTTTCCATGGATATTGCCAATGCCTGCTGCCAGGAAATCAATTCCTAAATCTGCAATAGCCTTACATTCCTTGGGATCTGCACATTCACCGGCGCCAATAACACCATCTTCTTCTCCGCCGATGGAGCCAACCTCTGCTTCTACGGAAACTCCCTTTGCATGAGCTAAGGCTACGACTTCCTTGGTCTTTGCTACATTTTCTTCAATGGGATAGTGAGAACCATCGAACATTACAGAAGAAAATCCAGCCTCAACACACTTAATACAGTGTTCATATGAACCATGGTCTAAATGAAGGGCTACAGGAACGGTGATTCCTAATTCCTCAAGCATACCATTTACCATACCAACTATCGTCTTGTAACCGGTCATGTATTTACCTGCACCCTCTGATACCCCTAAGATAACAGGAGAATTACATTCCTGCGCAGTCTGCAAAATGGCTTTAGTCCATTCCAGGTTATTAATGTTAAACTGTCCAATTGCATAATGGCCAGCCTTTGCTTTGTCAAGCATTTCTTTAGCTGATACTAACATATTAAATCCCTCCATCTAAAATAAAATAAATTTACATACAGGCATAGTATAACCCATTCCACAAAAAAATGGAACAGAAATTGTCATTTTTTTCTGCTCCATTCTTTAAAAACTAGGCTTCCTGACCTGTAATGTATTTTTCTATTCCTTCTATGGCTGATGCCTCGTCCTGTCCGTCTGCTTCAATCATAATCTTTTCTCCCGTATCCAGCCCCAGGGTCATCATTCCCATAATACTTTTTGCATTCACCCGTTTATCTCCGGCTTCCAGATAAACGCTGCTCTCATACTGGCTGGCAACCTGTACCAGCACTGCAATAGGTCTTGCTTCCAGGCCTCCGGCAATCTGTACCACAACTTCTTTCCGACTCATTTTTTCTCCTCCTTATTTTTTCATAACTTATCCTCTATAGAAGTCTGCAATCTCGCTTAATTTTCTCAATCTATGATTGACACCGGATTTTCCCACCGGTGGCTCCAGATACTGTCCCAGTTCCTTCAGCGTTGCTTCAGGATACTCCAGCCTTACCTCTGCCATCTGCCTTAGAGCAGGAGGCAGTTTTGAAAGTCCCACAAATTCTTTAATATAGCCAATATCCTCCAACTGCTTAGCCGCCGCATTTACGGTTTTGGCAATATTGGCCGTTTCACAATTCACTTTCCGATTAATGGAATTACGCATTTCCTTTAAAATCCGCAAATTCTCCAGACTCATTAAGGATACATGAGCCTCACAGATGTTCAGGAAATCAACAATATTCGCGCCTTCCTTCAAATATACCACAGAATATTTCTTTCGGGAGACAATCTTTGCATCCAATTCAAAATTCCAAAGCAGCTCCTGTAACTGCATCGCCTGTAGTTTATTCCCGCAAACCAGTTCCAGATGATAACTCTTTTCGGGATCACTCATGGAACCAATGGTCAGAAAGGCTCCCCGCAGAAAAGCTCTCTGGCAGCAGCTTTGTTTGAGGATTAACGGGTTTGTCTTGTCCTTCAGCTCATGCAGTACGCCTTTGCTGTCAATCAGCTTAACCCCCTGGAACAAAGAAAGAATATCCTCCTCTTTCTCTAAGGTAATGGAATAAACCGCATTTTTGCGCCTTTCAAAACACTCTTTTTCCTGGCTTGACGTTTCTATATTAAATGTTTTATTTAGTATTGTAAAGCATTTTCTGACTACAGACACATTTTCTGTCAAAATCTGTAGCTGAAGCTGTCCCCTCTCTCCTCTTACAAGGCGCCCTGAAAAATGCAGTATTGCTGCCATTTCAGCAATCTGACAATGTCGGCTGGGACTTAAATGCTTCTCCAATTCTTCTTTCACCCGGGATGAAAAGGACATATGGCCTTTCCTTTCTATTCCTTAATATCTCTATGGCTTAGGCTCAACCCATAGTTTCCCTTATCCTTCATGGCCTGATAAAGGGCATTGGCCAGGGTAACACTGCGGTGCTGCCCTCCGGTACAGCCGATGGCAATTACCAGCTGATATTTCCCTTCTTTAATGTAACCGGGAAGAAGAAATTTCAGCATGTCCACTAATTTATCCAGAAAAATTCCTGCCTCCGCAAAGCTCATTACATAGCTTTGCACTGCTTTTTCATTTCCGGTAATGTGTTTAAGCTCATCAATGTAAAAAGGATTCGGCAAAAAACGTACATCAAATACCAGATCGGCATCCGCCGGTATTCCATTTTTAAATCCAAAGGATACGATATTGACCATCAGACTATTATATTCTTCATTTCGGATAAAAATTCTGTCCAGTTCCTCCTTCAGCTCTCTGGTAAGGAGTTTTGAAGTGTCAATGACATAGTCTGCCTTCTTTTTTATACTGGCAAGAATCTCCCTCTCTTTTCTCACCCCTGACTCTATTCGGGAATCTTCTTCTGTAGCCAAAGGATGCACTCTCCTGGTTTCCTTGTATCGCTTCAGCAAAGTGGCATCATTGGCGTCCATAAAGAGGATTTCAAACACATAGCCCTCCTGCCGCAAGCGATCCAGTACCTGCTCCGAATGGGCAAAATCCATACCGCCTCTGACATCCAGCCCTAATACCACCTTTTCCAGCTCCGTATTGGGAGTGGTAATCAATTCTGCAAATTTTTCAATTAAAGGTACCGGTAGATTATCCACACAGTAATACCCCATATCCTCCAGCATTTTCAGGGCAGTACTTTTTCCACCGCCACTCATTCCTGTAACTACTACAAATCTCATTTTTCCTCTATTTTTTCCTCTTTATCAGCAGCCTTAGCTGCCCTGTCCAAAAAAATAACCTCCGGCTCCAGTTCCACCCCAAATTGCTGCTTTACCTGCCTCCTTACTTCCTCCATTAACAGTCGTATGTCTGTGGCTGTCGCTTTATTCTTATTAATCACAAACCCGCAATGCTTTTCGGATATCTGGGCACCACCTACGGAAAATCCCCTCAGGCCTGCATCCATAATCAATTTTCCGGCAAAGTATCCCTTGGGCCGTTTGAAACTGCTTCCTGCACTGGGATATTCCAAAGGCTGCTTTTCCTGCCTTAACCGGTTATACTCCTGCATCCGGGCAAAAATTTCTTCTTTTTTTTCCGGCTTTAGCTCTACCGTTACCTCTAAAACAATATAGGGTTTCCTTTTGAAGATACTGCTCCGATAACCCATCTCCAGTTCTTCCTTCTTAAGAAAAACCACCTCTCCTTGATCATTCATGGCCCGAACTTCGGTAACCACCTGACTTAACTCTCCTCCATAAGCCCCTGCATTCATCACCACGCCGCCGCCTACGCTTCCGGGAATTCCTGCTGCAAATTCCAGACCGCTTAAGGAGGCTTCCATGGCTTCTTTTGCTGCCTTACCCAAAAGACAGGAAGCTCCAATCCTCATCTGCGTATCCGAAACCTCTATTTGGGCAAAAGCATCTCCCAGAGAGAGAATGACCCCGTCATAGCCTTCGTCGGCAACTAAAAGATTACTGCCGTTTCCCAAAATAAAATAGGGCAGCTTATGGGTATACAGATAAAAAATAATCTTTTTGAGTTCTTTTTCTTTTGGTACACGAATGAATACACCGGCAGGTCCGCCCACACGAAAAGACGTATGTCTGCTCATGGGCTCTTTTATCCTGATATCCTCTTTTGCCATAAAAGTTTCCAAATACGTTAATAGCCCTTCAATGTCCATCAAAAACTCCTGTATCATTTATGGAAAGCGTGCTCATAGGAAATTCTGTTTACCCCTTTGGCTACAGACAAAATTTCTATGAGCACACAAATTTATCTGTTATTAAATCTTACGATGATTGTTGAAAATTATTCTACCTTTTCACTATTCTCCCGTCCTTTGGACAAGGAGCGCTGAACGCGGGTATACAGCTCCTGGGCTGCATTATATCCCATCTTTTTCTGGCGATGGTTGACTGCTGCCGTTTCACAAATTACCGCCAGATTACGTCCCGGACGAATAGGAATGTTATGGCATACAATCTTATTGCCCAAATACTCGGTATAATTTTCCTCTAATCCCAGCCGATCATATTCCTTATCCTTGTCCCAATCCTCCAGGCGGATAACCAGATCAATATTCTGGGTATCCTTCACACAGGAAACACCAAAAAGGGTCTTTACATCCACAATACCGATCCCTCTCAGTTCGATAAAGTGCTTGGTAATATCCGGAGCCGTTCCAATCAAAGTATCGTCACTTACCTTTCGGATTTCTACCACATCATCGGTAACCAGTCGGTGGCCTCTTTTAATCAGCTCCAGGGCTGCCTCCGATTTTCCGATTCCACTTTCACCGGTAATCAGCACACCTTCTCCATATACGTCTACCAATACCCCATGAACGGAAATACAGGGTGCCAGCTTCACATTAAGCCAGCGAATAATTTCTGCCGTAAAGGCAGAAGTAGCCTTTTTCGTCATCAGCAGGGGAATTCCCTTCTCCACCGCCTTCTTTAAAAACAACTCATCAGGATGCAGCTCTCTGCAAAAGACGATACAGGGGATGGGATAGGACAGAAGCTTTTCGTACATTTCCTCCTTGCGTTCCTTGGTCAGCCCTTCCATATAGGTGGATTCCACAAAGCCGATAATCTGTAATCTTGTGGCATCATAGTGTTCAAAATAGCCTGCCATCTGTAAAGCCGGGCGGTTAATATCCGGCTGCGTGATTTCTATTCCTTTTACGGAAATTTCCGGCGTCAGATTTTCCAGTTTCATCTTCTCAATAATCCTGGTTAAGCTTACGGTTGCCATATAGCCCCTCCATTCTCCCCTGCCAACAGGGTATATTTTGCTTTATTTTACCACAGCTTCATGAAAAAAAGAATAGATTTCTTCTGCAATCTTTGGCGGAATCTGGGGAATAGCTGACAACTCCTCCACACTGGCTTCCTTTAAATCGCCAATATTTTTGTAGGCCTTCATTAAAGCCTTCCTTCTGGCCGGTCCTATTCCGGGAATATCGTCTAACAGCGAATGCACCTGCTCCTTACTTCTTAGAGAACGATGATATTCAATGGCAAATCGATGAGCCTCGTC
>JBJELR010000150.1:0-2862 GCA_051879255.1 Lachnospiraceae bacterium
AAAATCATTCAGCTTCCTCATATATTCATCCGGTGTAATTTCTCCTTTTGCCACAAGGGTAAGCCCTTTTTCCCAACTGGCGGTAAGCTCCGGATTTAACAGCGGCCTTATGGAATGATTTACGGCCTCATAAATCATCTCCCCTACCTGGGTAGGCGTAAGAATCTGAGTCTTTTTGTTCAGAGCCAGATACTGGTTAGCCACCAGCTTTTTCAGAATCTCAGCTCTTGTGGCGGAGGTTCCGATTCCGCTTCCCTTAATCTGTGCCCGCAGTTCCTCATCCTCAATTAATTGTCCTGCATTTTCCATAGCCAAAATCATACTTCCGGAATTATAACGTTTAGGAGGCGTAGTCTCTCCGGTTTTGATTTCCAGTGAAGCAATTTCCACCGGCTGCCCTTTTTTCCATGTGCTTATAGCTTCTAAAAAGGTGGCATCAGGCCCTTCTGGCTGTTCCTCTTTTTTTCTTTCCCCCGGTAATTTGGCAATAGCCAAATATCCCTCTTTTACTAAAACCTTCAGACTGGAGAAAAATTTTTCTCCTTCCAGAGCCGTTACCACCGTAATTTTCTGGTAAACTGCCGCCGGATAAAAGATACTCAAAAACCGACGGACAATCAATTCATACACCTTTCCTACCTGGGTGGATAAGCCGGCTAAGCTGCCCAATCCTTGTCCGGTAGGAATAATGGCATAATGATCAGTAATCTGCTTATCATTGACATAACGACTGCGCAGCAGACCCTTTACCTTTCCACCGGAAAGAATTTCTTCTGCTACTGTCCCGATTTGGGGGATATTCTTTAGACCGGACAGATTTTTGGTAATCTCCTTTGCCACTGCCGAAGACAGTACTCTGGCATCCGTTCTGGGGTAGGTGGTCAGCTTCTTTTCGTATAGTTCCTGAACAATCCGAAGGGTTTCATCGGGGCTTAGCTTAAAAAAACGAGAACAGTCGTTTTGCAGTTCTGCCAGGTTATACAGGAGTGGGGGATTTTTCGTTTCCTTTTTCTTTTCCAGCAAGTCCAGGGTTCCTGTCAAGGGAAATTCCCTTTCCTTCTTTAGCTCCTCAATCAGCTTAAGTACCGATTCTTCCTTTAGAAAACCGTTTTCCTTGTACAACAGGGGAGACTGAAAATAAGCACTGTCGGGAACACTTCTCCATTCTCCTTCCACCACTCTGTCCTGAATCTTTATTTCTGCCGTCAGACGATAAAACAGGGTTTTTACAAACTCCCGGATTTCTCTTTCCCGTTTTACCACCATACCCAAAACACAGGTCATTACCCTTCCTACGGAAATCACCATCTTATCCTTATGCAGGAAGTCTTTCATTCCATAACCATATTTTAGGGTTAATACTCTGGAAAAATTAATTCCCATCAGGTAATCCTCTTTAGCCCTAAGGTAAGCTGCATGGCTTAAATTGTCATAAGCGCTGCTGTCCTTTGCCTCCCGGATTCCTCTTAAGATCTCATCCTCTGTCTGAGAATCTATCCAGATTCGTTTTAGCCGAGCTTTCCCGTTATAACCTGCCATCTGCAGAACTAACCTCTGGATATACTCTCCCTCCCGTCCGGAGTCTCCTGCATTATAGATTACCTCAACGTCATCCCGATGAAAAAGATTCTGTACAATGGTAAACTGTTTCTTTACCTGATCAATAATTTCGTATTTATATTCTTTGGGAATAAAAGGTAGAGTGTCCATGGACCAGCGCTTCAGACTTTCGTCATAGGCATCAGGATAACTCATGGTCACCAAATGGCCAACGCACCAGGTAATAATATATTCCTCTGACTCAATATAACCATCCCTGGACTTCATCTCCTGCTTTAATGCCCTGGCAAATTCTCTTGCAACGCTGGGCTTCTCTGTGATAATCAATTTTTTACCCATAACAGCTCCATTACAGCAAATTCTCTAGTAAACAGCAATCATTCTGGCTCCAGCGTCGATAGTACTTTTTTCCTAAACCATAGAGCTTATTTTTTTGAAATGTATCCCTGCGCCTTCAGCAGCTCCGCGCAGAGTACGGCACCACCGGCAGCACCTCTTACGGTATTATGGGAAAGTCCCACAAATTTAAAATCATACACCTTATCCTCACGAATACGGCCTACACTTACACCCATTCCGTTTTCATAATCCACATCCAGCTTTACCTGGGGACGATTATCTTCCTCCAGATATTGAATAAACTGCTTCGGTGCACTGGGAAGCTCAAGCTCCTGGGGGACTCCCTTAAAGCTCCTTAGCTTTTCGATTAGCTGTTCCTTCGTTGGCTTCTTGTTGAATTTTACGAATACTGCCGCTGTATGGCCGTTTAATACGGGTACACGAATACACTGACAGGTAATTACCGGGCCTTCAGCCGGCTTAATTACCCCATCCTCAATTTTTCCCCAGATACGCAAAGGCTCCAGCTCAGACTTTTCTTCCTCTCCACCGATGTAGGGAATAATGTTTTCTACCATTTCCGGCCAATCGGCAAAGGTTTTTCCAGCCCCACTGATGGCCTGATAAGTGGTGGCCACAACCTCTGTAGGTTCAAATTCCTTCCATGCCGTTAAGACCGGAGCGTAGCTTTGAATGGAGCAGTTTGGCTTTACTGCGACGAAGCCTCTGGTGGTTCCCAGTCTTTTTTTCTGAAAATCAATCACCCGCATATGCTCCGGATTAATTTCCGGCACTACCATGGGTACGTCAGGGGTCCAACGATGGGCACTGTTATTGGAAACTACAGGAGTTTCTGTTTTTGCATAAGCCTCCTCAATAGCCTTGATTTCCTCCTTCGTCATATCTACTGCACTGAAGACAAAATCCACCTTGGATGCAACCTTCTCTACTTCATTTACATTC
>JBJELR010000151.1:0-2860 GCA_051879255.1 Lachnospiraceae bacterium
GGTATTGCCGGGTACTGTATAGGCTTGATTAATGAGGTAATTCCCTGGGAAATGCCCCTGTGGAAACAGACCTTAATGGGTACGGCTATAGTGACCGTCATTGAGTTTGTGGCAGGGTGCATCCTTAACTTGTGGCTGAACTGGGAGGTCTGGGACTACTCTGCCTTACCGCTAAACCTTTTAGGGCAGATTTGCCTACCCTTCATTCTTGCCTGGTCTGTTCTGGTGTTATGCTGGATATTTGTAGATGACTATATCCGGTACCGGCTATGGAAAGAAGAACGGCCAAGGTACAGATGGAAATAAAAGAGGAAAAACAAAGGAGGATTAACCCATGGCAGAAGAATTAGGAAGGGACTATGTGAGAAAGGATTATTTTGAACAGGTTATTAGCCGGCTCATGGATGAAAACAAACGGATTCATAAGCGGGTGGAGGAGTTGGAGGATGAAATCAAAAAGCAGACGGAAATTTCCCTAACCCTGGAAAGGTTTGCCATTAATCTGGATCATGTTCTAAACCAGCTGGAGGCACAGAGCCAGCGGCTGAAAAAACTGGAAGAAGCACCTTTGGAAACCAACAAGAAGGTGAGGGATGCCCTGATCAATACCATTATCGGTGGTGTAATTGGTGCCTTTGTGGCGAAGCTGTTGACCATGCTGTAGGAGAAAGCCAGTGAAGAAAAGGAAAAAGAAAGCCGGAAGGAGTAACTTTGGCACATTCACCAAAAAGTGGGTAAGCCAGCTCATGTATGTGGCCATGTTTGACATTCAACTGTCTTACCTGCTTGCCTTTTTGGGAAAAGAGCAGATAGCCGAAACCCTGTCCATTACGGTAGTGACGGAGATCATCGGAGTAATGGCGGTGTACTTTGTAAAATCCTTTCTGGAAACGAAGGAACAGGAAAAAATCAGAATACAGGAAAGAGAAATGGATAGCTGCATAGAAGCAGCGGAAAGCGAGGAAGAAGAATGAAGTGGATAGTGGAAAGCTGGTACTTATTTGTAGCGATACTTGCCGGAATGGGAGCATTGGGAGGGGCGGTTTACCGCTTTTTGGTACAACCCGGTGAAAAGCAGAAAGAAAAGATTAAGGAATGGCTGATCTGGGCTTGCATTGAAGCGGAGAGAGCCTTACAGTCCGGTACCGGGCAGCTTAAGCTAAGAGAGGTATGGAACCTGTTCTGTGGGGTTTCTGCCTTTCGGTGGGTGGCCGGAATCATTTCCTTTGATACTTTTTCTAGCTGGGTAACGGAAGCTCTGGATAAGGTCAAGCGGATGCTGGTGGAAAATCCCACTCTGGCAGTGTATGTATATGGAGAAGTGGCAGACTTTGAGGTTTATAAGTTAAAAGAGCAGTTGAAGGGGGGAGAAAAATGAAGCTATTAGGTGTAGCAGCAGTAGCCGTCATTATTCCCTTTGCAGCCGCTGTTCTTATTGGAGTAGGCGTACATAGGACAACCAGATACGAGTGAGGTGAACCATGCACATAGCAGATAAGGGATTAGCATTAATCAAAGCACATGAGGGCTGCCGGCTGGCAGCCTATCTTTGTCCTGCCGGGAAATGGACGATCGGCTATGGCCATACGGCCGGAGTTACCCAGGGAATGACCATCACCCAGACTCAGGCAGATGCCTTTTTAAAGCAGGATATAGAAAAATTTGAGAAGCTGGTGGAAAAATACAATGCCAAGTATAACTGGAACCAGAATGAGTTTGATGCTCTGGTGTCCTTTGCCTTTAACATTGGCAGTATTGACCGGCTGACCGCCAACGGCACAAGAAACAGGGCTACCATAGCCGCAAAGCTGTTAGAATACACCAAGGCAGGAGGAAAGGTTCTTCCCGGCCTGTTGAAGCGAAGAAAGGAAGAACAGGCTCTATTCCTTACCCCTATGCATACAGGCGGTCAGATGAAGCCGGAACAAAGCCACAGCGGCATTCTAAAGGAAGGAAGTAAGGGAGAGGAGGTTAGGCAGCTTCAACAAAAGCTGGCTATCATTGGCTATGCTCCGGGACCGGCAGACGGCAGTTTCGGAGCAAAGACCAAAGCAGCGGTAATGGCTTTCCAGAAGGATGCCGGATTAACACAGGATGGTATTGTGGGAGAGAAGACCTTAGCTGCACTGGAGGAAATCAAGATTTACTCCCTAAAAGCGGATGGAAACAAGGCGATTTCAGCCAATTTCAAAGTAAAGGAATTTGCCTGTAAGGATAAGTCGGACACCATTGTACTGCATGAGTCCTTTGTCCGGGACAAGCTACAGAAGATCCGTAGTCACTTTAATGCAGCAGTGACCTTTAATTCTGCCTACCGAAACCCTGATCATAACCGAAAAGAGGGAGGCACTCCGAACAGCTACCACTTGAAGGGCAGAGCCTTTGACATTGTGGTAAAGGGCAAGACCCCGGCAGAGGTGGCCAGATATGCTGCCAGTATCGGCATTAAGGGAATTATCCAGTACAATACCTTTGTCCATGTAGATAGTAGAGCGGTTAAATATTGGGCGAAGAAAATCAATGACAAAAAAACACAGGTTAAGAGATTTTAGAAATAATAAGCTAAAAGAGCTGCAGACCATAGTCTGTGGCTCTTTAATGAATATATTTTATTAGAAATAGTCACTAAAATATGTGACGTGATGGACTATCAGTAGGGAGATATTTTAGAATATGTTCGTGATTGACGAATACCGCCATATGTGCTATATTAAACATAGAAAAAGGGAAAGCCAGAGGAACGGCTTACCCCGAACAATGAACTACTAACCTTTATACAAGGTCAGCCGTCACACGTGCGAGATGTGGCGGCTATTTTCTTTTGTCCTTGAAAATCTTATAACAAAGACCAACAAGGGCA
>JBJELR010000152.1:0-2858 GCA_051879255.1 Lachnospiraceae bacterium
GTATAATGCAAAGAGAAAGGCAAGAGAAAATGATTTTAAGAATGTATGGAGGATAAGAACCGTATGGAAAAGAAAATGTTTTGCTATCAGTGTCAGGAAACCGCAGGCTGTACAGGCTGCACCGTAACAGGGGTTTGTGGAAAGGGGCCGGAACTGGCGGCTTTACAGGACCTGCTGGTGTATGCCACCAAGGGCTTAAGTGAGGTGACTACTGCCTTAAGAAAGCAGGGAGAGGGTATTTCGGAGGAATTGAATGCTTACATCGTATTCAACCTGTTTACGACAATAACCAATGCCAATTTTGATGATGAGATTTTTTATCTAAGAATTGCTGAAACCCTGAAGAAAAAAGAAGAACTTTTGAACAGGCTTTCCGATAAGAATGGGCTTCATGAGGCTGCATTATGGAATGCGGCTACCAGAGAGGAAATTAAAGCGCAGGCAGATAAGGCCGGTGTTTTGGCAACCGAGAATGAGGATGTAAGAAGTCTGAGAGAACTGATTATCTATGGAGTAAAGGGGCTGTGTGCATACCTTAAACACGCATGGGAGTTGGGAAAAACCGATGCAGAGGTTGATGCCTTTTTACAGCGTGCATTGGCAGCAACCCTGGATGATAATCTGACAGTGGATGAATTGGTGGCACTGGCTATGGAAACCGGAAAATTCGGTGTAGAGGGAATGGCTTTATTGGATAAAGCTAATACAGAGGCATATGGACACCCGGAAATCACCAAAGTAAATATTGGTGTAGGCAAGAATCCCGGTATTCTGGTTTCCGGCCATGATTTACGGGATTTGGAGCAGCTTCTGGAGCAGACTGAGGGGACAGGAGTTGATGTATATACCCATTCGGAAATGCTGCCTGCCCACTATTATCCTGCTTTTAAGAAATACAGTAACTTTGTAGGTAATTATGGAAATGCCTGGTGGCAGCAAAAGGAAGAATTTGAACGTTTCCAGGGACCGATTCTGATGACCACTAACTGTATTGTACCGCCTAAGGCTTCTTATCGGGATAAACTGTTTACCACAGGAGCAGCGGGCTTTGTGGGCTGTAAGCATATTGAACGGGATGAAAATGGGCATAAGGATTTTGGACCTATCATTGAACTGGCAAAAAGCTGTCCTCCCCCTGTTCAATTGGAGGAAGGAGAGATTATAGGCGGATTTGCCCATAATCAGGTATTGGCACTGGCTGATAAAATTGTGGAAGCAGTAAAGCTGGGAGCAATAAAGAAGTTTTTCGTACTGGCAGGCTGTGACGGGCGCCATGCATCCAGAAGCTATTATACGGATTTTGCAAAGGCTCTGCCAAAGGATACGGTGATTTTAACCGCAGGCTGTGCAAAGTACAAATACAATAAGCTGGAGCTGGGAGATATTGGAGGTATTCCCCGGGTACTAGATGCAGGACAGTGCAACGACTGTTATTCCCTGGCAGTGATTGCCCTTAAGCTAAAGGAAGTATTTGGACTGGAGGACATCAATGATCTGCCTATTGCGTTTAATGTTGCCTGGTATGAACAAAAGGCTGTTATTGTGCTTCTTTCTCTGTTATACTTGGGCGTGAAAAATATTCACCTGGGTCCTACCCTGCCAGCCTTCCTTTCCCCGGCAGTGGCTAAGGTACTGGTAGACAACTTTGGCATAGCCGGTATGGGAACCGTAGAGGAGGACCTGAAACTGTTTTTGGCTTAAATAACTTAAGCCAAAATACTTCGAATTGGAGGTAAGGATGTACGGAATTGATATTTTGTATAGTGAGCACGAGCAGGTGGTACGTTTTACGGATTATCTCAGAAAGCTGTGTGGAGAAATGCTGGAAGGGAAAAATCCTGACCGGGAGGTCTTACTGCATTGTGTAGACTTTATGAAAAACTATGCCGATGAGCATCATCATGGGAAGGAAGAAGCCATTCTGTTTACGGTTATGCTTGAAAAGCTGGGCCCTGTGGCCCACAAGATGATTAATACCGGAATGCTGGTGGAGCATAATCTGGGAAGGTATCATGTGCAGTCCTTAGAAGCAGCAGTTGATGCCCTTGGCAAGGAGCCTACCATGGAGGAGAAGCTGGATGTGGTTACGCATGCCTTATCCTATGCGGATTTGTTAAAACGACACGCCCAAAAAGAAAACAATGTTCTATTCCCATTTGCAGCCAGGTCACTTTCTGCCGAGGACTTAGAGAGGATTAACGAGGCCAGCCGGATCTACGAAGAAGAAGGAAAGAAAAAGGGAATGGGAAGATATGTAGAGTGGCTGATGAAGGTATACCCGGAGAAAAACTGAGGATACAAAACGGGTATTGAAATGCGGGTTGAAACCCTAAGAAATATGGTGTAATATAGGAATACAAGTTCATAGCTTGTTATAGGTTAAAACTATAACAAGCTATTTGTTTTGTGAATTGGCGTTTTTTTATAAGCTGTAATATAATCAAAAGCATAGCGACAGCAACCTACTATATTAGTAGGTTGTCCATAACCTGTAACGAAGCACATGATCAACAGAAGAAGGCTTTGAAGGGCAGGAATGGCGCTTTGAGGATGGAGGAAAGTAATGATTCGTCTGGAGAATGTGACCAAGACTTTTCAGAGTAGCGGAAACATCCTGCATGCCGTAAGGGATGTGAGTCTGAATATAGAAAAAGGAGAGATTTTCGGTATTATCGGATTTTCCGGTGCCGGTAAATCTACCTTAGTACGTTGTATCAATTTGCTGGAAAGACCTACAGGAGGAGCAGTATATCTGGAAAATACCAATTTGATGGAGGTTTCTCAGGCACAGCTGTTAAAGCACCGTCAGAATATGGGGATGATTTTCCAGCATTTTTACCTTCTTTCCCAGAGGAATG
>JBJELR010000153.1:0-2846 GCA_051879255.1 Lachnospiraceae bacterium
TCTTAAGCTGCTCATCATTCCATTCTTCTTCCCCATTCCATACACTTTCAATATTCTGCCAATTTGGGGATATATCCTTATCCTGCCCCGACTCCAATGCCGTAATGATTCCCCCACCAAACTGACAGAACAAAATGGACAACATATTAATTCCTTCCACTCCATTAAATTTCATGTACGGTGCGGACAACAACGCTTTCTCGATTCCTGCTTTTGGTAGGGCCATTTCACCAACCATATATTCCCCCGCTATCGCCAGGTTTTCCCATTCCTCATTCAGCTTCATAAAGCAATAGCAGGTTCCTTTGCCTTCCTCAATCGCCTCTATAATCTTATCTTTTTTGTGCATCAGGTTCTGTGCCAGAAGAATTTTATTCAGTTCTTCTCCCTGGGGAATGAAAGTACAGTTCCCAAAGCTGACGATATTCACCTCTCCAGTTTCCTTCCCTTCTCCTTTTGCCCTCATCTCTTCTCCCCGCATCCCTCCGATGCAGTCTTTCACTCCTGCCGGAACCAGCCCATTTATCGTCTGCGGTCTGTCCCCGGTGTAAATACGGGAGTTTTTTTCCACATCCTGAAGTTCCCCTGCAAGCCAAGCGCCATCAATCTTTACTTTTCTTGCGTGTTTAGAACAGCGTGTACAGGTCAGTAAGGCTCCCTCGACTACATATTCTCCCTCATGCTCTTCCAAATCAGCAATAAAATCATATAGGCTATCATCCTGTTCGGAACGATAATTTTCAGCAAGTAAAGCCGCCTGTCTCTCCAAAACAAAAGCATTCTTATCAAAAAATTCCCTCTCATGCTCCTCCATGAACTGATTTCCCGGAATATTCTCACTTTTGTATTTTCCTGTAGCGGTATAATCACGCATTATTTCTCTCATTCTAATCCCCCTTGCATAGCACAAGTTTTCCTTGTGATACTGCCTGAATCCAAATCCATACTTTTTTCGCTTCCTTTGTTACCACGTTCCATCAAAAAAATTTCTCAGCCATCCCTCATGCTCAAAGGGATAGAACTGCTCTTCTCCCAGATAAAGCTGCTCTTCTTCCCGATAGACAGGGACAATCACATAACCCCAATCCCTGCACCTCTTCCAGGCAAAAAAACGCATCTCCTGATTCACAATGCTGTCCGTTTCCTTCTGCAGGATGTGTTTTCCATGAATCGCTTCAATCTCCTCATAGGTCACGGCCTGAAACCGATTTGGTTCACAGTCCAAGGCGAAGTGACAGCGGATATTTCCGGAAGCATCCTTCAGATACAGATTCAGGGTAACCTCCTCCAGATTTCGGGAAACGTACCGGGTTTCCTCCTCTCGCAAAAACCCATTCACCAGCTCCACCTCTTTTCCTCTGTGGGTATGCGTATGAACAGTGTAAGGAAGCAGTGGCTTATGGGAGCGTAAATCAATCCGGGCGATACCTGTGCGTTTATCCCGAATAAATTTCAAAGCTCCCTCCACACAGCTCATCTTTAAGGATATGTCCCCTTTTCCTTCCTTCGTCTTTCTCTGAAACTGAATCATTTTTCCCGGAATGAACTCCTTCATGGCCTCCTTAAACAGGTCAATCTTACAGGACTGCCCGGTCAGCTTCAGAAAGGAAAAATCCCGGATTTTATCCTCCAGATAAAAGGGTTCCATAAACTTTCGGATAATGCCATAAATATCTGCCTTTAATAATAGCTCCATCTGGTATAGGTTAAAGACCAGTCGAGGAAATTCCTTCAATACCGTAAGCCCTTCTTTTTTTCCTATGGACAGCTTCCATTTATCCGCTACTACCCACCGAATCGCATGATTCTTTTGCTGCTCAGAGGTAATTCCCACCTGTAATACACCGGCCTGTTCAAAGAAGCTTTTTTTCACCTGTTCTGCCAGGAAAAAAAGGTGATAAAAATTATTTTTTACCTGAAAATAGGCACTCCGGCTTTTGGCCTCATAGTCCCGAAAGCAAGTAGGCAAAAAGCCTTCTGCCTGATGGTAAGCTTCTTCCAGGGATTGATAGACTACAGCAACACCTTCCCTATCCACCAGACGGTAAACATCCCCATCCAACTGCTTCAAGATCTCTTCTGTGCTCATCGTAAGGGGATACCCCATCTGTTCTGCCATGGTCACCTTGATCAGCTGCATAATCCGGTAGGTCAGGTTATTTCCTCCAAAGTCCGTATCCCCGTTCTCATAGGCGGTGTCCATCTGCACATGATAGGCGATTCCCGTATCCCGTACCCGAAAGGTGCAGGCGCACAGGTCTGTGGTTCCGCCCCCACAATCCACAATAAGTGCCTGATACTCCTGATTTTCTGTAAGTTTTCCTGTCTCCAGCAGCCCTGAGAGGGTATTGTAGACTACCGCCACGCCCTCATCCAGCATTTCCTCCTCTTTGGTAAGAAAGTCTGGTAAAATCTCCTGAAACAGGCGTCCAAACAGGTATTTTTGCCTTACCGGGCAAGATACATGAAGCTGGCTGACTTTGCACTTGAACTGATTCTCTGTCTGGGTAATGATATGGGAAAAATAAGCCTTAATAATCTCTTTTCGGGAAAGAAAAGCCCGTTTCCCCTGTCGGTCCGTAATCTCCTCCTGTCTTTCGTAATCACTGATCCACCGCTTCATATCATAGAAAATACTAAAGCCCTCATCCACGTAGCAGGCATTGGCCATGTCCACTGCTTCCTGACCGAACACAAACCGCGGCTTGCCTTCCTCAATAGACAATACGCCTGCTACCGAAGGAAGCAGCTTCTCTCCATTGGTAAATCGGGTATAGTGAATACTGTTCTTTGTCAGCTTCTGGGCAAAGGGAGCCCCCTTTGCCTGTTCCACATACACCGAATCC
>JBJELR010000154.1:0-2844 GCA_051879255.1 Lachnospiraceae bacterium
TTTATTAATCGTTGTAGATATGCAGAATGACTTTATTGATGAGGCTTTGGGAACACCGGAGGCTGCAGGGATTGTACAGAGGGTGGTAGAAAAGATCAAGGGCTTTGAAGGAACAATTATTGCTACTCTGGATACCCATGAAGCAGATTATCTGAACACCAGAGAAGGAAAATACCTGCCCGTTCCCCATTGTATTAAAAACACCAGAGGCTGGGAGCTGAATGGTCAGGTAAAAAGAGCCTTGGAAGAAAAGGGCTACAAAACGGTAACCAAGCCATCCTTTGGCTCTCTGGATTTGGTAGAGCTAATCAGGAAGGAATTTGATGTATCCGGGCTGCAAATACAGCTAATTGGATTGTGTACGGATATCTGTGTGGTTTCCAATGCCCTGTTGTTAAAGGCCAACTTCCCGGAGGCGGTAATCAGTGTGGATTCCTCCTGCTGTGCGGGAGTTACACAAGAAAAGCATGAAGCTGCACTAATGACCATGGAATCCTGCCAGATTGAGATTGTATAAATGCAGACAGAATAAAAAGAATCCCGGAGAAAAGAAATTTTCTCCGGGGCTTTTTATACCCGTTTTTTTGCGGTGGAAAGCATCAGCTTGATACGATTTAACTGATTAACCTCACTGGCACCGGGATCGTAATCAATGGCTACGATATTGGAATCCGGGTAGCGGTGGCGAAGCTCCTTGATTACTCCCTTACCTACCACATGGTTAGGAAGACAGCCAAAGGGTTGGGCACAGACGATATTGGGTGCGCCGCTGTGAATCAGCTCAATCATTTCTCCGGTCAAAAACCAGCCTTCACCGGTCTGGTTACCGATGGATACGATGGGAGAAGCATATTCAGCCAGCGTATAGATGGAGCAGGGAGGATCAAAATGCTTGCTCTTTTTTAAGGCCTTGGCCGCAGGAGTGCGCATAAATTCCAGAGCCTTAATTCCCAGACGGGCATTTCTGGCTGATTTCTTACTGGTTCCCAGATGCTCAGCTTTATAAATCTGGTTATAAAAGCAGTAAAGCATGAAATCCAGTAAATCCGGCATAACTGCCTGGGCACCCTCTTTTTCCAAAAGTCCCACCAGGTTGTTGTTAGCGGCAGGAGAGAACTTTACTAAAATCTCGCCTACGATCCCCACTTTGGGTTTTTTCAGTGTTTCATCGATGGGCAGGGTATCAAATTCCTCTACAATCTGACGGCAGATGCGTGAAAAACGGACAAAGCTTAAGCTTTTGCCTGAAACAAATTCCTGACAGATTTTCTTCCATTTTTCATGGAGAGCATCTGCTGAACCGGGGGTAAGTTCATAGGGACGCATACGGTAGAGACATCGCATAAACAGGTCACCGAAGATAGCTCCGTATACGGCTCTTAAAATCAATCCCTTGGTCAGCTTAAAGCCGGGATTTGTCTCAATCCCTCCCAGATTCAGGGAAATTACCGGAATCTGTGGCATCCCCGCTTTTTCCAGGGCACGGCGGATAAAACCAATGTAGTTGGTGGCCCGACATCCCCCTCCGGTCTGACTGATAATCAATGCAGTTTTGTTTAAATCATATTTTCCGCTATGGAGGGCATCCATTAATTGTCCCACCACCAACAAAGAAGGATAGCAGGCATCATTATTCACATATTTCAGTCCCATGTCCAGAGATTGCCGGTTATCATTATTCAACACCTCAAAATGGTAGCCGCAGGCATTGAAGGCAGGTTCCAGAATATCAAAATGAATAGGAGACATCTGGGGACAAAGAATGGTATATTCCTTACGCATTTCTTCGGTAAATACCACTCTGTTGATGGCGGAAGAAGTTAGCTCCCGTTTTTGGTTTGCTTTTTTCTTTGCGTCAATGGCAGACAAAAGTGAACGAATACGGATTCTGGCGGCCCCCAGATTATTTACCTCATCGATTTTCAGGCAGGTATAAATCTTTTCCGAACCGGAAAGAATATCGTTTACCTGATCGGTGGTTACGGCATCCAAGCCACAGCCAAAGGAGTTAAGCTGAATCAAGTCCAAATCATCTCTGGTTTTTACATAGCTTGCCGCAGCATAGAGCCGGGAATGATACATCCACTGGTCGGAAACAATCAATGGCCGCTCCGGTTTTGCCAGATGAGAAAGGGAGTCCTCGGTGAAAACGGCCACATCATAGGAGGTAATCAGCTCCGGAATTCCATGGTTAATTTCAGGGTCAAGGTGGTAAGGACGTCCTGCAAGGACGATACCATGCTTACCGTTGAGCTGCATCCAGGCCAGAACCTCCTCTCCCTTTTGCCTCGTATCTTCACGAACCTGTTCCAATTCCCGCCAGCCTGCAGTTACGGCATCTGCAATATCCTCCGGTGAAAGGTCAGCAAATTCCTTTACCAGAGCCTGAATAATGGTTTCCTTTGTGGCAAAGGACATGAAGGGATTACGAAAAACGACCTTTCCCCGACCAATTTCTTCCACATTATTCTTAATATTTTCTGAATAAGAGGTAACAATAGGGCAATTATAATGGTTATTGGCTTCTTTAAATTCATTACGCTCATAAAAGATGGCAGGATAGAAAATAAAATCCACATTCTGCTTAATCAGCCAGGTAATGTGTCCATGTACCAGCTTGGCGGGATAACATTCCGATTCACTGGGAATGGACTCAATTCCCAACTCGTAAATCTGGTGGGTAGAGCTGGGAGACAGCACTACCTGATAGCCTAATCGGGTAAAGAAGGTAAACCAGAAAGGATAGTTTTCATAAAAATTAAGCACTCTGGGGATACCCACCGTTCCCCGTTTAGCTTCATTTGCCGGCAGAGGTTCGTAGGAAAAAAGCCTTTTCAGCTTATA
>JBJELR010000155.1:0-2844 GCA_051879255.1 Lachnospiraceae bacterium
TCCGGCTTGGTTAACAGAAGGCTTCCCAAAGCTACGCGAGTTTTCTGCCCTCCGGAAAGAGTATTCAGCGGTCGGGAAAATTCCTCCTCAGAAAATCCCAGGCCCTTTAAAATCCCCACAATTTCACTGCGGTATAGGTATCCGCCCTCGGCTTCAAACCGGTGATTGGCATCCCCATACTGTTTCATAATTTCTTCCAGTTCGGCCCCTTTATGCTCCTTCATGGCTTCTTCCATTTCCCTAAGCTTCCTTTCCAGAAGCATAAGAGGTTCCTTTACCTTAAGCAGGCTGTCATAAATACTAATCTCACCGGAAACTTCGGTATTCTGCGCCAGATAGCCAAAGATCTTCCCCTTAGCAAAGGTAACCAGACCTTCATCGGCGGTAAGCTGGCCTACAATAATACGAAGCAGAGTGGTTTTTCCTACGCCGTTAATCCCCACCAGGGCAGCCTTATCATTATCCTCAAGATGAAAAGAAATTTGATTCAAAATTACTTTTTCCGAAAAACTTTTTCCAATATTGGAAACGGATAAAACCATGTCTTTTCCTCCATTATTTCCCATATGCATATCGTACGCTTTACCTGCAATATTACTTAGAGAAAAAAGTAGTATTGCTCCAACAGCATTTTAAGCGGTTTATGGGGTAATGTCAATTATTTGACAGATAATTAACAGTTGGTTATAATGTTTCTATACTATTCAGGATAATCCGGAGGCAAAAGCGAAAAGTGGAAAAAAAAGAAATATCACAGGCTGTTATAGGCAGATTACCTCGTTATTTTCGGTATCTGGGCGAATTGAGAGATGAGGGAGTAGACCGTATTTCCTCTCAGGAGCTTAGTGAGAGGATGAAGGTAACTGCATCACAAATCCGACAGGATTTAAATAATTTTGGTGGTTTTGGCCAGCAGGGCTATGGCTATAATGTAGAACATCTTTATGTGGAAATTGGCAAGATTCTTGGTTTGGATAAACAGTACAATTTAATTTTAATCGGAGTAGGCAACCTGGGACAGGCTCTTGTGAATTATATGAATTTTGAGCGGAGAGGGTTTATTTTTCGTGGGATTTTTGATCATGACCCGAAACTTTGCGGAACCCATGTCCGGGATTTTACCGTCAGACCCATGGAAGAAATGTGCGATTTCATCAAAGAGAATAATATTGACATTGCGGTAATTACCATCCCTAAAGAGGGGGCAGTAAAGGTGGCAGAGCAGCTTACAAGCTGTGGAATAAAAGCTATCTGGAACTTTGCCCATGTGGATTTAAACGTTCCTCCTCATGTTCGTGTGGAAAATGTACACCTGTCTGACAGCCTGATGAAGCTGTCTTACAATATTGGCCGATGTGAAAAGGAACACTGGCAGGAGGCTTAAGGAGGAAGGAATCAATGGCTGGAAGAGATGATACATACGAAAAGGCCTTAGAGGGTAAGACCATTCCGATTCTGGTGTTGGACAATAAATGGCATCGTCTGTTTGACTTTATGGAGCCGGATAAAACAGCCAGGAAGATGGGAGAAGAATTAAATGAACTGTTGAAAAAGCAGGGAAGGCTAAACTCTCAGTTAAAGGATATTAAGCGTGTGAAAAAAAAGCTGATGGATGGAATCATGGATCTGATGGACAAAGAGGATTCTTTATCCAAACGAAAGCGTGAAGAAAGTAAACGCCTGATTGAGGAATGTAATGAGAAGCTGGAGGCCTGCGAGGATGAGCTTTTAGGCCTTCCCACCCAAATTCATCAGTTGAATCGTACATTAATGCTTCATACCATGGATATGTGTTATCAGGTATTAAAAGCCAATGAAAAGGACATTATAGAAATTGCGGCATGGATTAACCAGGTAAGGATCGACTTGAAAAAAAATATTATTCGAAAGCAGGAAAAGGAAGTAGCAAATCAGGAGCTGTACACCTTTATGCATGATATTTTTGGACCTCATGTAATTGAGATATTTGATATGCAGTATAATCCTATGGAGAATCCGGTCAGAAAAAAGGAGGAAAAATAATGACCGAATCCCCTTTTTTCACATATGCTATGGTAATTGATGAATTGAGTAGTGTGAAAAATTAAAGTAAGGAAAGAGCAAAAAAGGTTGAATGCTCCAAAATGGAGGTTAAAATGAAGCACTATGACCGAATATACGCAGCAATCGATTTGGATGCTGTTTCTCATAATATAGATTTACTTCATCACCATTTGAATAAAGAAACGAAAATTATGGCTGTTATAAAAACAGATGGTTATGGTCATGGGGCAGTACCTATCGCCAGTGAACTGGAGAACAAGGAATATCTTTATGGCTTTGCCACTGCTACGGCAGAGGAGGCTTTGTGTCTTAGAAAGGCAGGAATAAAAAAGCCCCTGTTAGTATTAGGCTATGTCTTTCCCTACTCCTTTGAAGAACTGATTCATGAAGAAATTCGTTTCACCCTGTTTCGTGAGGATATGATTGAACAGTTGGAAAAAGAAGCCGTCAGGCAGCAAAAAAAAGCGCTTGTTCATATTAAGGTGGATACCGGGATGTCCCGAATCGGTATACAGCCTGATGAGCAGGGCTTTCACTTTCTGGAACAGGTTTTTAAAAGTTCCTCAATTTGGGTGGAAGGAATGTTTACGCATTTTGCAAGGGCAGATGAGCCTGATAAAGGAGATGCCTATGGGCAATTTGAACGTTTCAGTCAATTTGTAAATGAAGTACAAAATCGATTTCAGATTACCATTCCCTTTAAGCACTGTGCCAACAGTGCTGCTATTTTGGAGATGCCGGATACACAGTTGGATATGGTAAGAGCCGGAATTGCCCTGTATGGGATGTGGCCCTGGGAGG
>JBJELR010000156.1:0-2842 GCA_051879255.1 Lachnospiraceae bacterium
ATACCGTATTTCCTTCTTCATTCAGCATGGGAAGCCCTGCATTGGGCTTTGCAATCAGGGGAATGGAGATAACGGATTTAATCTGCTCAAATAAAGGAAGCATTTGCTCCGGTCCAGTAGAACAATTGATACCAAAGGCATCTGCCCCCAGACTTTCCAAAACTATGGCAGCGGTCAGCACATCGGTACCAAACAATGCTCTCCCATCGGCCTCAAAGGTCATGGTCACCATAATGGGAAGCTCACTGATTTCCTTTGCCGCAATTACAGCCGCCCGGGTTTCCTGGAGGCTCATCATGGTTTCCACCACCAGCAAATCCACACCGGCAGCCTCCATGTGGCGAATCTGTTCCTTGTAAATCTCTACCAGTTCCTCAAAATCCATCTTCCCTATAGGAGTAAGCTGTTCACCGGTCATGGTAATATCTCCGGCAACGTATGCTCTGCCCTCTGCCGCCTCTTTGGAAATGGCAATCAGTCCCTTCAGGATTTCCTCCTGCCGTTGATAGAGTCCATATTCAGCTAACTTTATTTGATTTCCGCCAAAGGTACAGGAATAAAGAATATTGGTTCCTGCCTTCACATATTCTCTTTGTAAATCAAGCAGAATCTGTGGATTCTCCAGTACCCACAGCTCCGGACATACTCCGTTTGGCATTCCCCGCATCTGTAAATTGGAGCCTGTTGCTCCATCTAAAAAAAGCAATCCTTTTTCAGCCAGTTCTTTAAATTTCTGTCTATTCATCTTTTCTTTCCCTTCTATGTACAGCTTTTAATGTTTATTCTGTAGTTTAATTCGATTTTCCTATAGCTGATAGGTACATCTTTTTTTACTTTATCACAGAGCCTGAAAAATGACCAGTGATTTTCCAAAAGTGTTAACTGAAGGCTTCTATGGCAAGCCAAAGGATTTTTGTATTCTTCTTTTTAGATGACAAAATCTAAGTGGCAAAATCTAGCAGGGGAAAGAATATTGCGAAAAGCTGTCGTTTATGTTAAAGTATTAAAGATTTCTGTAAACTTATGCTGTTTCAGAAAAGTTTTGCTGAAAGTGGAGGAAAAGATGCTAAAAACCAGAGGGCTACTGATTGTTACTCTGCTGTCTTTCGTGCTTTTGACCGGCTGTGGAGAAAAGAAGGAATTAACCGAGTTCAAGGATAATATGACCTTATTTTATGACCAGATAACGGATATTGGTGATTCCATGAAGGAAATCTCTCCTGATTCGGAGGATGCGGTAAATTCTCTTTTAACGTTGTTGGATGCCATGGAAGTGCAGTTTCAATTTCTTGCAGATATTCAGGTTCCCACAGAATTTTCTACTATTGAAACTTTGGCTGATGAGGCTGCCATGCACATGACTGAAGCAGTCAATTACTACCATCAGGCCCATGAAGGAGAAATCTTCGATGAAAATCTGGCTTCTGTGGCCTCTCAGCACTATGGGATTGCCATGAAACGGATTAACTATATTGCTACGCTTCTACAGGGTGAGATTCCTGATGATCCCAATGTAATTGTTACAGAAGATAATGGACAGGAATTTGAACCGTATTCAGCAGAAGATGAAACATTCCAGGAGTAGAAGGATTAGCAGCCGATAAGGTTTATGATAGACCAAGGATTAAAACAAAGATAACCGCTATTTCCATTTTTTGTGAAATAGCGGTTATCTCTTTTAGTCGTTTTGTACCTTTCGTACGTAAAGATTTTCGTGGATATTGTCTTCTGCCTTTACCTTTTTCATCTCAAAATTACTTTTATGTTTTTTGATAAAATCAGACATATTTTTGTAGCCATAGATTCGTACATCGAACCCGGGACGGCGCTTATTGATGTAAGCACCAACCTTAGCCAAAAGTTCCCAATCATCATCCAGAAAATCCAGAATATCTTCAATAATCAAATCTTCTGTAGGAATACTGATTACCGTATCACTTTCCAGAATTTCTTCCTCCTCACAGGGAACAGGCTGCGCCACCTCAGTACCAAAAATCCGTTTCTTTTTCTTTTGCTCTTTTTTCTTCTTATCTGCGTGTGTTTCTTTGATTTCCGGCTCCGGCTCAGTTTCCTCTACCGTTACCACTGCCTTATAGATTAAATCCAATAGCTTAAATTCATCACAGGCCTTGGCCAGGGATTCATTGGTTTTCTGCTCTCCCATTCCAATCACTGTTTTTCCGGCTTCTTTTATTCGATAGGCCAGCTTTGTGAAGTCACTGTCACTGCTGACCAGACAAATCACGTCCACATCTCCCGTATAAAGAATATCCATGGCATCAATCGTCAAGGCCTGATCCGCAATGCTTTTCCCATTGGCATAACTCATCTGGAGCACAGGGGTAATTCCCTGCAGCGGCATTACTTTATACCAGCTCTTTACCGAGGAAGAATCAATGGAGCCATATAATCGGCAGATTTTAATCCGCCCCACGCGCATGGCCTCCTGCTTAATATATTCTGCATATTTGGGAGAAATATTGTCCCCATCGATTAAAATAGCAACCTGTTTTTCCATATGATTTAAATTGATCCATCCCTTCCCCATTGGCTTTTTTTGTAGTATACCATATTCCGGAAGAATTGGCACTCATTTATTCTGTTATCAGTCCTGAAGAAAAGCCCGGAATCTTCTCAAGTGCTTTTAAAGCCGCATAGAAAATCAGAGAATCAATAGGCCACATCACCAGATTTTTAATTGCCCTTGCCGGGAGAATCACCGTAAATACCTTCCCGTACAGCAGGCTTAAACAAAGGGTATTCAAAAATACATTGCAAACCAGCATGACAATAAACTTGGCCACCAGTACGCGGGTAAGCGTAATTTTCTTTTTATAGTACA
>JBJELR010000157.1:0-2836 GCA_051879255.1 Lachnospiraceae bacterium
TGATAATGTCATCCTGGCCTTCAGCTGCTTGCTGATAAGTTCCCCACCTGTTCATACTTCCCTATCTTTCTTACCCTTTTTCAAAGTTTAGCAATTTAATACACCAAATCTGTATCATTTAAACCTATAGTTAAGCAAAATAAAAATCTTCTCTCTGTTCTGAAAGAGCGTATCCAACTTAAGTTGCATACGCTCTTTTCTCCACTTCTTATGCGGTATAGCCGCCTTCCACCGTTAAGGCCGCAAACTTATCCTTTTTCTGCTTAATCACCAGAGTAAAGGTTCCGGTTCCGGCTTCATCCCCGTAGTCTTCCTTATAATCCACCACAAAGGCATTGGGGAAACAGTATTTTCTCTCCATAATTCCCCCTGCCACATGCTCCACCGTTACCTTACGGTAGCTGTCTGCCAGCTCTGCGGGAACCACTGACCAGAGAGCCAGCTTTCTGGTGCTGTCAAAGGGATCACCTCCCGTGGCCGTAAGAATCTTGCCGGTAATCACCATCGTGGCTCCCACATCCTTGGTTCTTGCATTGGAATCCAACGGAATATCCGTAGTCATTTTTACACTTTTTACACACTCTTTTGCAATTTCAAAGCTTTCTGCACCCTCTACTTTTACCACAAATGCCATCTTCCTTCTCCTCCCTATTCACCGGCATATCCGCCTTCAATTTTCACCTTACTGTTTTCATCCTTTTTCTGCTTTACATGCAGATAGAAGGTTCCCACACCGGTTTCATCATCCAATTCCTCTGAATATTCCATGATAAAGGCATCCGGCACCTCATATTTACGAACCACCTGGCCTGCCGAAATCACTTCTACTATGGCATTACGGTAACAGTCTGCCCGTTCGGAAGGCACTACTGACCACTTGGATAACCCCAGCGTTCCGTCACTGCCTCCTCCCAGCTTGTATAGCATTTTCCCCCAGATTTTCATGGATACCCCAAAATCCGTTGCCCTGGCATTAGAATCTGCTGCTGATTCTGAACCAAAGAGTACATTCTTAATGCTTTTTTCATCCAGAGTAATCTGTTCTGCTCCTCCCGATACCATCAATCTAAATCCCATCTTTTCCTCCATTCTGCTGCTTTAGCAGCTTGTTCATCACAGGAGCAATTCCGCAAGGAAAGGATTTATTCTTTCCTTGCCCCTCCTTCTCTGTGACTTATTTACATTGCTCTATTCTCTGAATTGAAACGGTTAATTTCAATCTCCAGATTCTTTACATTACCATTAAAGGTCAGGTTTAAGGTACAGTAGCCGTTTGCCTCATCAATTTCATATTCCATATCATCTCCTGCACCTAAAACTGCATTGATACAGTTCTTTTTTTCCTGCCACTTACTCTTCTGGCTTGAAGGATTATTGGAAAAAAACTGGACAATATTTTCTTGCTTATAATCTCCGGTCGCATGCCTGAGTACCCTCTCGATATAGGTGGTTACCTGGGTTTTGTAGATAGGCTCATATACCTTGCCATCGCTCATCAGGTTTCTGGCCTTATACACCATGATATGGCTGACGTTCTCCCCATTCAGCATGGCATTCTCCGAAGAGAAAACAAAGCCAAAGCTTCTGCGATTAATCTCATTTTTAATGGAATTGGTAAAACCGGTGATCTCCTTTGCCATTACAGTATGAACCCGAAGAGGATGATCCCCTGCTTCAATATCAAATCGAACACCGGGAAGCTCATCATCCACATTTCTCTTGAAGTTTTCCTTTAAGTATTCGGGGCACTGATAAGCTGCCACAAGTCCTGCTGCAATATAGGCTGCCCCTATGTAGACTCCGTCAATCCACAGCTTCATGATATCTTCTTTTTCCTGAGACAGCTGGGCCATCTCCTGCTCATTAATGACCATCCGCTTATCCAAAATTACCCCTGACTTTTCTTTAGGGATAATAGTAAAGTTTGGAATACAGGGAATGGCAAACTCACTGTAGGCCTTTCCCACCAGGCTGCTACATCGTTCCTCAAAGCTGCCGATGCCTTCTGTCGCCATCTGGTTAAAGGTGGTCTTATCTCCGGTTTCATAGCTAAAAAAGCATTGCACAGAATAATCCTTTAACACATCCAGCAACCGTACCAGACTCTCCAGGGTATTGGTTCCGCTTTTCTCTACCTTCTCATTTCCCTGAAAACGCTGTCTGCTTAATCTCACATTGGCATTCTGGTCAAGAGACAGGGAAGGAAAGATTCCATACCAAATGGTGCTGGAAAAATCATTCTTTGCATTTACCGTATTTAAAAAAGCAACCAGACGGGGAAGGTTGCTGCTTTTCACCAACATATCATTGGAAATATTGGTAATGAGCAGGGAAGGCTTCATTCCCTTAAGATTTGTGGGATACTGCTCAAAATAAGCCCATACCCCTAACAGCTTTTCGATTAAGGGCTTTACTACCTTAATAAAATCATCCTTGGCTGTACGGTAAAACTCCAGATAGGAGTTATAATTATTTACTTCCTGCTTTACATCAATGCTGCTGACCATGGTGGAAGCCAAAGGACAATAGGTTCTGGTAACAAGAGCCCGCACATAGTCACTCTTTTCTTCATTTAAGGCTTCATAATCCTCCTCCAAAGCAGCAATCAGTCCCGCATTTATCTGATCATCCACCACCATCAGTTCTGCTGTCTCCGGCTTGGGTGCCTCCAGAACCTTCAGCTCCCCCTTCTCATCCATACTTAAGACTCCCAGCGCAAGAGGCGTATTATCCTTCTTTTCCTCTGCGGTTCCCAAAAGCAGTCTGGTCTTAATATCCTCAATTGTCATGCGTCGAATTATAGTTCCCACCTACGGCAGCTTTACCGCAGATTAAA
>JBJELR010000158.1:0-2830 GCA_051879255.1 Lachnospiraceae bacterium
ACATAGGCAGAAAGCAGTAAACAGCTCTCTCCCATCTGCTCCCAGGCTTTTTTGTACCAGTACGGAAAGCAGCAGCAAAACAAGATAATAGGCCATTCCCTCTGCCATTCCCCATAAAAACTTCTTTGTTTTCTTTACTTTTCCAACCAGGAAGCCTGCAATAAAAACAGACAGCAGATATAAGACCAAAATCCCGATTTCTATGGTTTCAGAAGATAATTGAAACTGAAGCAGCAAAAGTGCCAGGATAAACAGGCCCATAAGCGTCACCAGATAGCCTGCCAGTAATCCAACCAGCACTGAAAACAGGGAAGTCGGGAGTATCTGTGCCCGCATCCTACTTACCTGATTCTTTTCCATTACCAATTCCCCCTCCTATTTTTTGTACTTCCCTCTATTTCTATGAGAAATCTCTGTTAAACATTACGAAAATCTTGACAATTACGTCTGTTTTCTGTAGTATTACTTTCAACCTGCCCTAGGCAGGAAATTTTAAGAAAAAAGGAGTGATTGTTTTTGGATACCACTGGTGTCATACAGGTTGTTATTCTTTTCATCCTGCTTTTTCTATCCGGCTTTTTTTCCTCTGCGGAAACGGCTCTTTCAACGGTTAATCGTGTAAGAATCCGAAGCCTGGTTGAGGAAGGAAATAAAAGAGCTGCCACTGTAGAAGCCGTTTTAGACAATTACGGAAAAATGATCAGTGCAATTTTAATTGGAAACAATATCGTCAATATCTCTGCCTCCGCCCTGGCCACTACCCTGGCCATCAGAATTAATCTGGCAGTGGGGATTGCTACCGGTGCGCTTACCCTGCTGGTGCTTCTGTTTGGAGAAATTTTTCCCAAAACACTGGCAAAGGTACACTCTCAGAAACTGACCCTGGCCTATGCCCCCATTATTCGGTCTCTGATGATTTTGTTAACACCTGTTATTTTTCTTATTGATTTGTTTTCCAATGCCATATTAAGGCTTCTTAAGCTGGACCCTAATGCCAAGCCAACTATGACCGAGACAGAACTGAAAACCTACGTGGACGTAAGCCATGAAGACGGAGTAATTGAATCCGAAGAACGGGAAATCATTTACAATGTGTTTGATTTCAGTGATGCTGTAGCTAAGGATATTATGATTCCCCGGATTGACATGGTCACTGTGGATATCCACGCCGGCTATGAGGATTTACTCTCTCTGTTCAGAGATTCCATGTATACCAGGATTCCGGTTTACGAAGATGATAAAGATAATATTATCGGTCAAGTGAATATAAAAGATTTTATTTTAGTAGAGAATAAGGATAATTTCTCCATAAGAAGCATTCTCCGCGATGCCTATTATACCTACGAATATAAGAAAACTGCTGATTTGATGATGGAGCTGCGCCAGCAGATGCAGAACGTGGCCTTCGTGTTAAATGAGTATGGTGCCTGTGTGGGGATGATTACCATGGAAGACCTGCTGGAGGAAATCGTTGGAGAAATTCGTGATGAGTACGATGCTGAGGAGGAAGAATATATTCAGGAGGTGGAACCCGGCAGCTATCTGGTAGAGGGCTCCATGAAGCTGGATGATATTAATGACGCTCTGGGCACTGAACTGGATAGTGAAGACTATGATTCCATTGCCGGTATCGTCATTGAAATTCTGGATCGCATGCCGGAAGAAGGAGATGAGGTGACCACACCGGATGGTATACATATTCAGGTAAAGGCCGTCAGTCAGAACCGGATCACCAAGGTACTTCTGACCCTTCCTCACACAGAGGCTGCTGAAAATGCTGCTGTAGGAGCTTCATCAGAGGCTTCAACGGAAGGCAATCATTAGCTTACACAAAAAGAGAAAGGCTGTGTCCTTTCTCTTTCTCTTTTTCTATTTCCTTCTTTTCAATTGATTAGGGAAAGCTTTCCCTGATTCCATCTGCTATTGCCCTGGCCGTTTCCTGAAAACGACTGTCAAAAAGATTATTATCAATATCTGAGTTGATAAAGCCTGCCTCTACCAATACTGCCGGCATCTGTGTTGAGTTAAGTACGATTAGTCCCGGCCGCTCCTCTACCCCCAGATTTTTATAGCCTACGGCTTCCAACTGGCGATTAATGTTTTCGGCTACCCTTTTAGGAAGCCCCTGATTGGAATAAACCAGTGTCTCTACCCCGTTGTATTGATTGGGTATAGGACTGGAATTACGATGAATACTGACGAATAAATCTCCTCCTATTTCATTGGCAATCGTTGCCTTTTGGTAGGGTCTTTGATAAATATCCTCTGTCCGAGTATAAAATATCTGAAATCCGTAGCTTTGTAGAATATCCCCTACCGCCAGCGTAAGAGCCAGATTGTCATCCTTTTCCGTTCTCCCCTGATAGCTTGCTCCGTTGTCCCAGCCTCCATGACCGGCATCCAATATAATCCTTGCTGCCATACAACCTTTTCCTGTTTACTTCCTTACTTTACCATATGAAAAAAGAGCATTTTGTTTCCACATACCCTTATATCCGGTAAATAATCTTCTTTACAAATCGGGAAAAATCATCCTCATAGCTTGCAACGGTAATCGCATAGTTGGAAAGACAAACATATTCCTTCAAAAAAATCCTCTGTTCAGGCCTCCTTCTATCTTCTATTGTACCCTCCTCCAGGTTCACCGAAAAGCTGTTAAAGTTCTGTGCAAGTCCTTCTCCGGTTAATTTACTATAGCTTTCTTTTCCTGCCCAATAGCGAAAAAATAAGACTTTGGCGGCTTCTCCCTTAGCTTTTTCAATATGCCTGGCCTCCTGGGATTGAAAAAAACGCTTAGCCAGTCCCAGCTTCACCGGCCTGTACTGTTGAA
>JBJELR010000159.1:0-2822 GCA_051879255.1 Lachnospiraceae bacterium
TATCCGGCCACCAGTTGCTGTTCTTCTTCTGTTAATGATAATGCTGCCTCCTGCTCTTTGCAGCCTGCCATCATCAGGGATAGAGAACAAATAAATACTGCCGCCAGTAAATTCTTCTTTTTCATGGTACACCACCTAATTTTCATTTGCTTTCTATTTTCTATCATACCATTTTTTGGATTTCCTGCAACAAAAACTTATTTTTCATCAAAGCATGCCTATGCCTGCTCCAACTCAAACCAGAAAAGAACTCCCTCTTTCAAATTCTCTGCCCCATATCTCTGATTCATCGACTCCATAATTGCCTTTACAATGGAAAGCCCTACTCCACTTCCTCCGTAGGCTCTGGTTCTGGCCTTGTCTACCTTATAAAACTTATCCCAGATACGTGGAAGACTTTCTTCGGGAATCGGTTTACCGGTATTGAAAACCTCTACTCTGACTACATTTTCCTGTTTTTTCAGCGTAATGCAGACACGTTTGATTCCTTCTTCATCTCTCTCTGCATGGTTAAGAGCATTGGTATAAAAGTTAGTGAATACTTCTTCTGTCTTAAACTCATCTGCCCAAACAAAAACAGGCTCTCCGGCAGGAAATTCTACTATAGTTTCATTTTGCCTGGCCAGTATATCTGCTGCCTGCAAATAATTATCGATTAACATCCGAATATCAAATCTCTCTAAAGTGACCGGATCATTCCCAAATTCCAGTTGATTCAGATTCAACAGCTTTTTTACCATCTGATTCATTTTCTGTGCTTCGTCCACAATAACACTACAGTAAAAATCCCTCTCCTCGGCATCCTCCTGAATTCCATCCTTAAGCCCTTCCGCATAGCCCTGGATTAGGGCAATAGGTGTTTTCAACTCATGGGAAACATTTGATAAAAACTCTGTTCGCATTTCTTCCAACTGTATTTTTTTTTGAATGTCATTCATTAGCTCATTATTGGCCGTCTTTAATTCAGATATGGTTTTTTCCAATTCAGAAGACATATGATTAATATTGGCACCCAGTATGCCAATCTCATTGTTTACCTTTCCCGTATACTTTGCGTTAAAATCCAGATTGGCCACCCCTTCGGAAATCTTTACCAGCTCCATAATCGGTTCTGTATACTTTTTAGTCAGCAACCAGATTACTACTCCACTGGCCAAGGTTGCAAGTGCTCCGATATAGGCCAGAAAACGGTTGGAGATTTTTACACTGTCCCGGATTCCTTCCAGTGCGGTTCTTAACAAAAAAACATCTCCACTGTCCAGATTTCCCCAAAGCTCAAGATACTCCGTATTGGTTCGTTTATCGGTTACCACCGTCATTCTATACTGGCCGGTTTCCAAAAGGTACCCGCCCTGCTGTCTGTCCAGAAAAAAAAGGTTATCCCATAGCTGAAATTTTGATTGTTCCAAATCCGTACCAAAGGCCTTCAGCTCCTGACTCCTAATATCTACCACCAAGCCATCGATATTGTACCTCCCACACAGATTAGGAAGCGTAATGTGGAAGAACTCCTCACTGTCAAAACTTCCGTCCACAGCGGCCTGATTAATCAGATTATATACCTCCAGCAAATTTTTTTCTTTCTCTTTTGTATAATAGGTTTCCAGAAATACGCTGTTTAACAGCCAGCAAAGTGCTACTGTGGCAGCCATCATTCCAATAAAAATAACTGCAAACTGCTTGCGAATAGAATGCTTCATTTTCCCCTTTCATTTCTGCCCCTCTTAGAGGCTTTTATGATAATTTAAACTGTGTAGTCTTCTTCTATTTTTTCAGTATAGAAGATATCTTCTTTTCTGTCAAAGCTGCATCCCCTATCTTCATCATTTTTTCACAGTTTTTCATAGATTAGAAGAAAATAGTACTCCTTTTCTTCTTTTGCGGTATAATTGGAATCTCCGACCATGACTCTTTCCTGATTTTAACCCTGTCTCTCATCCTCGTTCCAGCCTCTCAAAGGCTATGGCTGTAGCTGCCGAAACGACAACCCAGGAGACGATGACGAAGGTTAGAGAAACCTCTTTGATGTCAACCCCCATCAAAAAATAAAGTACGACTTGAAAAAGCAACCCCCATAGGGGAGAGATAAATGCCTCTAAAAAGGAGATAAATTTTCTTCTACTGTCTTTCATCACTGCTTCCTTTCTATGTCCTTAAGGACTTAAGGAAAGTATACAAAATTGGCTGTCCATTAAAACGGACAGCCAAAAATATTTTTTCTTTTAGTTTTACATCACTTCTCAGCATCATCACAGTTTTTAAAGTGGGAAAGCAATACCTCCTGAATGGTTTCTTTTGAGGCCTTTACCGAGCCCTGAATCATCACTTCGCTTCCTCCCCCCTTGGCCTTAAGCCTTGTTTTCAGCAAAAGTGCTGCTTCTTTACAATTCACCGTTTTACTGCCCAGGATAAACTGATATTCTCCCTCCTTATTTTCCACAAAAATACCGCAAATTCCTTTATGCCTCTCTATCAGCTCATTTACCACATTCCGAACTACCGTTACCTCCAGATTACGTTCAAAGAAAAGTACATGGTGCTGCTCAATGGGTACTTGGGCAATTTGATAGCCCATCAGCCTCTGCTTTACCTCAGACAACTCCCCTTTCAAATGGTAGATGGTATCCTTCTGCTTTTCAATCAGTCCGGGCAGAGCTTCCTGATTGGTGCTTAACAAATTGGTCAAGGCTGCCAGCACCTTATTTTTTTCCCGAAATGCCTCCAGCGCTCTGAATCCACAAAGAATATTGATCCTAATACCGCCTTTGTGATTCTGTACCCCCATTATTTTCAGCAGGCCAATTTCACCGGTCCGTTTTACA
>JBJELR010000160.1:0-2804 GCA_051879255.1 Lachnospiraceae bacterium
TTCAAGATTGCGCTTATGGTTGTGAAGTATATGAAGTACATGGAGAGTTTTGAGTATTAGGAGAGTGTAAATAGTGGCCTTATTTAAACGAACCAGAACAAAAGAAATACCGGAAGAAAATATTATCGTATTGGAGAAAGTATCCAAAGCCTATGCTACCGGTGCACCTGCCCTGACAGGGGTGAATTTGACAATTAAACGCGGTGAATTTGTTTTTATTGTGGGGGACAGTGGCTCCGGCAAATCCACCTTGATTAAGCTACTGCTTAGAGAGCTTCTTCCCACCAGTGGAGACATCTATGTAAATGGACAGAATCTGGTGGATTTAAAACGGAGAAATGTGCCTAAGTACAGAAGAAATCTAGGGGTGGTTTTCCAGGACTTTCGACTGCTGAAGGATCGCAATGTTTATGAGAATGTAGCCTTTGCACAAAGAGTCATTCAAATACCCAGCAGAGAAATAAGGAAGAACGTTCCTTCCATATTATCGGTGGTGGGATTGGCTGGCAAATATAAGGCCAGACCTAAGCAGTTGTCCGGTGGTGAGCAGCAGAGGGTAGCCCTGGCAAGAGCATTAATTAATCGCCCGCCTATTTTGCTTTGTGATGAGCCTACAGGTAATCTGGACCCTAAGAATTCCTGGGAGATTATGAAGCTTCTGGATCAGATTAACAAAAAGGGAACCACCGTTTTGGTGGTAACTCATAATAGGGAAATTGTTAATGAGATGCAAAAGAGAGTAGTTACGATGAAAAAGGGTGTTGTTGTGAGCGACGAAGAAAAAGGTGGTTATATCGATGAGGATTAGTACATTTTTTTATACCCTGAAGCAGGGGATTAGCAATATTTTCAGAAATGCCTGGTTTTCTCTGGCCTCCATAGCAACGATCAGTGCCTGTCTGCTGCTTTTTGGTATTTTTTATGCAGTGGTGATGAATTTTCAGCATATTGTCAGGACTGCTGAACAAGGAGTTTCGGTAACCGTATTTTTTGAGGAGGGTTTATCGGAAGCCAGAGTTCAGGAAATTGGAGAATTGATTTCCAAACGTACCGAAGTGGCTAAAATCCAATATATTTCAGCAGACGAGGCATGGGAAAGCTTTAGGGATGATTATTTCGGGGAAGAGTATTCTGCAGGTTTTACGGAAAACCCTTTAGCCAATTCCTCTAACTATGAAATTTACCTGTCCGATGTGGCGCTCCAGGGCAGCCTGGTTACTTATTTGGAATCCATTGAGGGAATTAGACAGGTAAATCGTTCGGAGCTGACTGCATCCACTCTTAGCGGGATGAATGTACTGATTGGGTATGTTTCAATAGGAATCATCGGAATTCTTCTGGCAGTTTCCATTTTCCTGATTAGCAATACGGTTATGATTGGTATTCAGGTACGCAAGGAAGAAATCAATATTATGAAATATATCGGGGCTACGGACTTTTTTGTACGCTCCCCCTTTGTGATAGAAGGAATGGTCATTGGTGCTATTGGGGCCGGTATTCCACTGGGAATGATTTATGCTATTTACAGTACGGTGATTGAATATGTGGTGGAACGATTCACCATGCTGTCTACATTATTGAACTTCCTTCCGGTAGAACAGATATTTGCAACTCTAATTCCTGTATCTTTGGGAGTGGGAATTGGAATCGGGTTTATGGGAAGTTTTACTACGGTAAGAAAACATTTGCATGTGTAAGGCAGATAGAGATAGAACAACAGAACGAATGAATAAAAAGTGAGAAGGGTAGAAAATTGTGATGAAAAAATGGATTAAATGGATTAGCTTGGCTATGACTGTAGGGATTCTTGCCGCAGCACTGCCGGAGCCGGTAGGTGTCTTGGCAACCAGCCAGTTGGAAGAAAGCATTAGGCAGAAAAAAGAGGCAATTGCTCAGGCGCAGGAGGAAAGAAAAAAGCTGCAGTCCGGTTTAAGTGATGTGAAGGCTATGGTGGCAGAACTGGAGAAATCCAAAAACAGCCTGTCCAATTATGTGAAGGAGTTGGATGGACAGTTAACCAGCGTAGAGAACAAGATTCAGGAATTGAAAACGCTGATTGCAGAAAAAGAGGAAGAAATCAGAGTTACCAAGGCAGAACTGGAAGAAGCAATTGTGGTAGAAGAAACGCAATATGAAGAAATGAAAACCCGAATCAAATTTATGTATGAGAAGGGAGATCAATTTTACTTTGAAATGATGCTGGGAGCCAGCAGCTTCTCTGACCTGCTGAATAAAGCTGAGTACATTGAATCCATTTCTGCCTATGATCGTCAGAAGCTGGATGAATATCAGTTGAATCGGCAATTAATCGAAGCCTGTAAAGCGGAACTTGAGGAGGAAGAAGTCGTTTTGCAGGAGGCTAAAGCCTCAGTAGAACAGGAACAGGCTAACCTGGAAACGTTGATTGCAACGAAAGAGAGAGAGATTACCGGCTACGAAATGGATATCAGCAACAAAGAGGAAGCAATTCGTCAGTATGAGGCAGATATCGCAGCCGAAAATGCCACTATTGCTGCTTTGGAAAAGGCGGTACAGGAGGAGATGAAGCTGTTAAACGGTGCCAACGCACCCGTTTACGATGGAGGTATGTTTAAATGGCCTTGTCCTTCCTATACCAGAATTTCGGATGAATTTGGATGGCGAATTCATCCCACCCTGGGAGTAGAGAAGTTCCATAACGGAATTGATATGGCGGCGCCGGGAGGTTCACCGATTTTGGCGGCCTATGACGGAGTAGTAGTGGCATCAGATTATAACAGCAGTATGGGAAATTATATTATGATTAACCATGGTGGCGGTTTATA
>JBJELR010000161.1:0-2802 GCA_051879255.1 Lachnospiraceae bacterium
TGGAAGGGTAAGCAGCAAGCATCCGTTTTATGGCCTTTTTATTATCTTCCAAAATAACCACGATTCCGGTCTGCTCCTGGTTTAACGCTTTCAACAGCTTCATCACTGCCTGACTGTTCATCCCACTGGCTTTCTCAATAATTAATCCACCATTATTCAGTTTGGCAATCGTACTGTCTACATTTTTACTATTTAACGAAACTCCTGATACCTTGGCAATAACGCCGGAAAAATTGGCATCCGTCATCTGAATGTCCTTCATAATATTTTTTGCCAGCTTAATCGTTCCCGAGGCTGCTTCTCCTGCTACGATAACGTTACCGGTATAGGCTGCCAGACTAATCATATCCAATGCCCGCATAAATCGCTTCCTGGCCCCTTTAGTCTGAATAAAGGGCCCAAACAAAGTTCTTTCCTCATCCGTCAGTTCTCGTACAGAATCCGTTTCTTCCTCTTTAGCGTTTTCTTCTGCTATTTCCTCCGGCTCAACTTCAGAAGGTGTTTCTTCTTTAGTCTCCTTCTCGGCAACCTCCTCAGAGGGTAGTTCATCTTCTACTTCTTCCAGTTCTTCTACCTCCGGCAGTTCCTCCGGTTCAGGCAGTCTCTCTGTAGCAAACTGTTCCTGCTGTCCTGCTCTGACTTCCTCTACCAACTGCTCCATAGCCACTGTCTGCTCATCAGGCAGGAGCTGTTCCTCCGGCAGATTCTCCTGTTCAGGCAAAACTACTTGTTCTGCTTCATCCGCCTGGTCTTCTTCAACGATGGCTTCTTCCCGGATAGATTCTTCTTCCTTCTCAAGCTGCTCCAGAATACCATCCCTTACCTTGGCTTCAAATTCACTGAACATACTGCCGGTTTGAGCCATCACCTTTTGGGTCAGTTCTGCCTTCCGCTTTTCTTCATTCTCCTTTTTCGCTCTTTCCCATTCAATCAGGACATCTTCAATGTTCATCTGACCGGTAATCTGTTTTTCCAGTCTGCTTTCCTCCGGGACCACAAGGCTAATCTGTCCATCATAGTCCTGAGATAGGAATCCTGCCATCCTGGCAGGTACATCTTCCTGTATGGGTTCAACCAGAGGGCGCTTCATAATATCTTTGATGGAGGGAATCTCCTTTGTAGCCTCTCCGGGATAAAAATCCATTTCCTTCTGTGGAATTACCTTTTCCACACTCTCTATCGGTTGACTATCTTCTACTGCAGCTTGAACGAGAACTTCTTCTCCAGCCTCATCTTCTCTCTCCTTCCGGGGTGTCGGGGAAGGTTCTTCCGGCTTTAACTCTCCTGCTATTTCTGCAGTATTATCTTCAAAGAAAACCTCCTTCATGCTGCTTGGAGTGTCATACATGGGAGCCATAATCTGACTGGTTACCATTCCCATTCCACCTTCTGTCGGATCAGGCTCTTGAACAGGCTCCTGCTTCTCCTCTCCTGCATTCAGAACCTCTTTCATACTTTCCGCCAAGGCTTTTTGAAGATTGATGGTATCATATTGTCCCATTTTCATGGGCTTAACCTGAATATCCATCTCCTCTGCCTGCTCTTTTTTAGTCTCTTGTCCCACTTCCTTTGCCGATTCTTCCTTCTGGGGCTTGGCAGTGGTGACTTTTCCTCCCATGAGACGCTCATAACTCGCCTGCTGGGCAGGAGTTAAAGGTTCATGAAGCATTTTCAGTTCCATAGCCTTCTTTACATATCGGCCTTCACTAAACCACAAAATTAGCTGATCACATTCTTCTACGCATTTTGTAGTCAGGCCGATTCGATGATAGAGGTAAGCCAGCTCATAGCCCCATTTTTCCCGGTAGTCACGCTTTTTCAATTCCTCCAATACGGCAATGCGTTCCTCCAGGCTCACCTCCTGGGCTTCATAAAGCTTATATTGTAAGATATACTTACCGTTATCCATGGGTGCTAACTGGACAAATTCTTTGTAATACTCTATTGCCTGCACAACCTCACCCATTTTTATACAAAGCTCACAGAGAGAATAAAGAATCATTCTCCCTCCCGGATGGCGCTCATAGGCCATAAGCAGCAGCTCCTTACTCTCCTTATAGCGACGGTTCACCTTATATAAATCACTGACGGTACACAGCATGGCCACGCTGCGCACTCTGTTCCAGTCGATCTCATCAGCAATTTTTACTGCCTTCCGAAATTCCCTTCTGGAAATTAGAGCCTTGATTTCTTCTGCTTTCAGTTTATATTCCTGCTTATCCAAAATGGCACCTCAACGTTTGTCTATATTTTGTATACAATAACCCACTCTTAGTCTTATTTAGTGTATCACAGCCCTTATAAAAATACAAGGAAGATATACGTTTGTTACAGTCATCTTCCTTGTTATCTTGCCGATTTTTAATTAAAATATGCATAGCTGTTAATGTGTGAGAACCATTCACATTAGGTACGGCGAATCATTTTCCGACCACACATGGGGCAGGTAATTTCAATTTTCCCTTTTCCCTTAGGTACACGTATTTTCCGTTTACAGCCTTTACAGCAATATATTTTATGCGTTTTCCTCATGGCCATTCTAAGCTTTAAAAATTCCAGCTTCTGTAAAAACTTGTGGTTTTCTTCTCTTCTTTTATAGACGTCCTTGGAAATCGCCCTGAATAGACTGTACAACAAACCAAACCAGGCAAATATTTGCAGGAGGCCGAGTCTGAATAAGCCTCCAAGCAAGTAGATGAATACAGCGGAATAAAAGACGGCTATTCCCAGTTCATCTCTCCCGTTTCTTCCAATCATAAATCTTTGTATATTCCACTTAATCTTGTTCCACATCTGCTGCTC
>JBJELR010000162.1:0-15867 GCA_051879255.1 Lachnospiraceae bacterium
ATACCTGTCGGGGCTATTGTACAGTAAATAGTATAGATTGACAATAATTTATCATGTCTTTTTTTCAATACATTAGAGGGAAATAGAGGAGACAGGGAAAAGACGATGGAATCCTGATAAAGAAATAAAAAACAAAAAAACTGCCGTATCCCTACGACAGTTCCTGTGAATCAACTAAGCTCTTTCTACTTTACCGGACTTTAAGCAGCTGGTGCAAACGTGAAGCTTCTTTGCAGCTCCGTTTACCTTACATTTAATACTCTTAACGTTCGACTTCCAAATACGATTGGATCTTCTATGAGAATGGCTAACGTTATTACCAAAATGTACGCCTTTACCACAAATATCGCATTTTGCCATGTTGACACCTCCTAACCGTAAAAATATCCTTACGAATCACAACATTAGTATAATAGCAGAAGAATAATATAAATGCAAGTATAAAATATAGAAAATATACAAAATCTTGCAAAAATATGATTTAAAGGTTTATTTTTTTTCTTAAAACAAGTATAATAGGCATGTTATATAAGGTTAGAGAATGAAGGAGGTACTACATGAAAGGATCTTCTATGAACACCCATCTGGGTAAAATCACCATTGAAAGAGAAGTTGTCTGCCGCTATGCAGGAAGTGTAGCTGTGGAATGCTTTGGTATTATAGGTATGGCTGGTATCAGCGTTAAGGATGGCCTGGTGAAGCTGTTAAAAATGGACAGCATTACCAGGGGTATTGCAGCCAGAATGGAAAATAACAGGCTGACCTTGGACTTTCATGTCATTGTAGCTTATGGAGTAAGCATTATTGCTGTTTCCGATAATCTGATTGAAAACGTAAAGTATAAAGTAGAAGAATTTACTGGCATAGATGTAGGTAAAATCAATGTCTATGTGGAAGGAGTAAGAGCGATTGATTAAGGAGGATATTCAAGTGACTTCAACGACAATTGACGTGAGTATGCTTTCCAGAATGTTCCTGGCCGGTGCACAGAATCTGGAGGCAAAAAAGGAATGGATTAATGAATTAAACGTTTTCCCTGTTCCTGATGGAGATACAGGTACCAATATGTCTCTGACCATTATGTCTGCGGCAAAAGAAGTTTCAGGATTGATTGATGACGATATGGAGAGCCTTGCAAAGGCCATTTCCTCCGGGTCTCTGCGGGGAGCGAGAGGGAATTCCGGTGTTATTCTGTCACAGCTTTTCCGGGGCTTCTGTAAGGTAATCAAGTCTCACCAGAAGCTGGATGTTGCGCTGCTGACAGAGGCTGCCGAGTGTGGGGTGGAAACTGCCTATAAAGCAGTAATGAAGCCCAAGGAAGGAACCATTCTTACGGTAGCCAAGGGGGCAGCATTGAAGGCCAGGGAACTGGAACAGGCCGGAGTTAAGGATATTGGTCGGTTTTTGGATGAAGTAATTAAGCATGCAGAGTATGTCCTAAGCCAGACACCGGAGATGCTTCCGGTGTTAAAGCAGGCCGGAGTGGTGGATTCCGGCGGACAGGGACTTTTAGAAGTGCTAAAAGGAGCCAATGATGCCTTCCATGGCAAGGAATTGGATTTTAAGCTGGGAGCAGTAACCGGTGGAGTTTCTGCGGTCAATGTGGATGCCCAGGCCTCCTGCGATATTAAATTTGGCTATTGTACGGAATTTATTATTTTATTGGATAAAACCTTTAATATTAAACAGGAGATGGATTTCAAAGCCTATCTGGAGTCCATTGGAGATTCCATCGTTGTAGTGGCGGATGATGATATTGTGAAGGTACATGTGCATACCAATGATCCCGGGATGGCCATTCAGCGAGCCCTGATGTATGGTCAGCTTTCCAATATGAAGATTGATAATATGCGGCTGGAGCATCAGGAAAAGGTAATTAAGATGTCTCAGAAGGAGGAGGCTTCCTCCCAAAAGGCAGAGGAGGAAATGGCCCGTAAGGAGGTAGGCTTTATCTCCGTTTCCGTAGGCCAGGGAATGGATGAGATTTTCAGAGGTCTGGGCGTGGATTACATGATAGCCGGAGGACAGACCATGAACCCCAGTACGGAGGATATGCTGAATGCCATCGAAGGGGTAAATGCAGATAATATTTTTATCTTCCCCAATAACAGTAATATTATCCTGGCAGCAAATCAGGCAAAATCCCTGGTAGAGGATAAACGGATTATCGTTATTCCTACCAAAACCGTTGCCCAGGGAATTACCGCAGTGATTAATTTTGTTCCGGACTTAAGTGTGGAAGAAAATGAAGCCATTATGCTGGAGGAGATTACCAAGGTAAAGACCGGGCAGGTTACTTATGCGGTAAGAGATACGCAGATAGAGGATAAGGTAATCCATCAGGGCGATTATATGGGTATCGGTGACAGCGGTATTCTTTCTGTGGGAACAGACCAGGAGGAGGTTACGCTGAAAATGGTGGATGAAATGATGGATGACAGCAGGGAATTAATCAGCATCTACTATGGAGAAGAAGTTTCTGCAGATCAGGCCCAGCTTTTGGCAGACAAAATTGAAGAAAAGTACGATACCTGTGATGTGGAATTACAGTATGGTGGTCAGCCTGTATACTATTATATTATTTCTGTAGAATAAATATTGCTTACCCAAACAGGAGCCTTAACCAGCTCCTGTTTTTTAACACTGCAAAAGGCCGGATTTTTATGAAGTAAGACTTTGGAAGGAGTAGCAAATGCACTGGGATTCTGATTTACGGGAAGTAAAAGGGGTTGGAGAAAAGACGGTTCGGCTTTTTCATAAGCTGGATTTGTATACGGTTAGAGATCTGCTTTATTATTTGCCAAAGGACTACGAAAGTTTTGAAAAGCCAAGGCCCATTACCGCATGGGGAAAGGGAAGTGTGGCGGTTCTTAAGGTGAGGCTTCCCTATCAGAACTTTGAGGTAAGAAAAGCAGGACGATATAACTTACTTAATTTTTTTGTGCAGGATTCTTCTCAAAGGGTGAACATTACCTATTTTAATATGCCCTTTTTAAAAAACACCCTGCATTGTGGACAGGAGTATGTTTTTAGGGGAAAATTGGAAGAAAAAAGGGGAAGGCTGGTAATGGAGCAGCCTAAATGTTATCCGATACAAGATTATGAAAAGCTATTGGATACACTTCAGCCTGTTTATCCTCTGACTAAGGGGCTGACCAGTGCTTTTGTACAAAAGGCAGTGAAGGATATTTTGCAAAAGCTGCCCTTGGAGGAGGAGGTTTTTCCCTCCCGTTTTATGGAAAAGTATCAGCTTTGCAGTGCCAGAGAGGCTTTTTGTATGCTTCATTTTCCCCATACACGGCAGCTGCTTTTGGAGGCAAGAAAACGGTTGGTTTTTGAAGAATTCCTAGCCTTTTGTCTGGAAGTAAAAATGAGAAAGCAGGAGGACACTACTTTACCCTTTCAGCCTCCCCTTCTGGCGGTATCCGATACGGTCAGACTTTTGGAAGGATTGCCCTATACCCTGACGGCAGCGCAGGAGAGGGTGTGGAAACAGATAGAAGAAGATCTGCAAAAAGAAGTGGCTATGAACCGGATGATTCAGGGAGATGTGGGAAGCGGAAAAACCATACTGGCCATTTTGGCTCTTTTAATGTGCGCAGCAAACGGCCGCCAGGGAGCCTTTATGGCGCCTACGGAGGTACTCGCCCGCCAGCATTACGAGGCGGTTAAGGAAATGAGTGAGCGTTATAAGCTGTGTATTCATCCTATACTGTTGGTGGGGTCTTTGACGGCAAAGGAAAAACGAATGGCCTATGAAGAAATTGCCCAGGGAAAGGTAAATGTCATTATAGGAACCCATGCCCTGATCCAGGAAAAGGTGAACTACCACAATCTGGCTCTGGTGATTACCGATGAGCAGCATCGCTTTGGTGTTCGTCAGCGTACCCTTTTGCAGCAAAAGGGGAATAATACCCATATTCTGGTGATGAGTGCTACACCGATTCCCCGAACACTGGCCATTATTCTGTTTGGTGATCTACACCTGTCTATCTTGGATGAAATGCCCATAGGACGTCTTCCCATTAAAAACTGTGTGGTAAATCCCTCCTATCGGCCCAAGGCTTATCGGTTCATGGAGAAGGAGATAGAAAAGGGACACCAGATTTATTGCATCTGCCCTATGGTGGAGGAAGGGGAGATGGATCAGCTTGAGAATGTAGTCACCTATGCCGAAAAGCTGACTGCCTATTTTGGTGCTAAGGCCAGGGTGGCCTATCTTCATGGAAGGATGAAGCCGATTCTGAAAAATCAGATCATGGAGGATTTTGGAGCACACAAAATTGATATCCTGGTCTCCACAACGGTTATCGAGGTGGGAATCAATGTACCCAATGCAACGGTTATGCTGGTGGAAAATGCAGATCGATTTGGGCTGGCACAGCTTCACCAGCTTAGGGGACGAGTGGGGCGTGGAAGGGAGCAGTCCTATTGTATTTTCATTAACGGAAATCAGAATCAGGCAACCTCAAAGCGTCTGGAACTGCTGAACCAATCCAATGACGGCTTCTATCTGGCCAATGAGGATTTGAAGCTGAGAGGGCCGGGAGATATCTTTGGTATACGGCAAAGCGGTGAACTGCCCTTTGTGGTAGGAGATGTTTATACGGATGCAGATGTACTGATGGAGACAGCAGCTCTGGCAGAGGAAATCCTGGAAAACAATAAGCCTCAGAAGGTATTTCCAAAGCTGGAACAGTTTCTGGCCGACAAAGGAGCCAGGGTTGACTTTAGAAGCATTTGAAAGTAAAATGGTAACTATTCAGAGCCATGCAAATTTTCATCAATAGGTGAGCAAAAGGAAGCTTCGAAGAAGCGGTTTTGCGAATGGGCTCTGAATAGTTACGTTTAATGTTCTAATTATGAGAGAAAATATGGAGAATAGTTTAATGCGTAAAGTGGCAATCATGACCGACAGCAACAGTGGAATTACCCAGCAGGAAGGAAAGGAAATGGGAATTGCAGTTTTGCCCATGCCCTTCATTATGGATGGGGAAACCTATTTTGAAGATATTACCCTGACACAGAACGATTTTTACGAAAGGCTTGTGGGAAATTGTGACATCAGTACCTCCCAGCCTTCTCCGGAATCTGTCATCAATATGTTTGATGCCCTGTTGAAAGAATATGATGAAGTGGTGCATATCCCCATGAGCAGCGGTCTGAGCGGTTCCTGCCAGACTGCCCATATGCTGGCTCAGGATTATAACGGAAAGGTTCATGTGGTCAATAACCAGCGTATTTCCGTAACGCAGAGGCAGTCTGTTCTGGATGCACTTACGCTGGCAGAGGGTGGGGAAAAGGGAGCCCGGATTAAGGAAATCCTGGAAGAAGATAAATTGAATTCCAGTATTTATATTATGCTGGATACCCTTTACTATCTGAAAAAGGGAGGAAGGATTACTCCTGCAGCAGCGGCTCTGGGCACCATCTTAAAGCTAAAGCCGGTATTGACCATTCAGGGAGACAAGCTGGATGCCTTTGCTAAGGCAAGGACCTCATCCCAAGGCAAGAAGATGATGATTAGTGCCATTAAAAATGATATAGAAACCCGCTTTGGAGGAACCGAAAATATTTCTCTGCAAATGGCCTATACCTATAATAAGGAGGCTGCATTGGCATTTAAGGAGGAGGTAGAGCAGGAATTTCCCGGTATGGAAATCGTGCTGAATCCTCTTTCCTTAAGTGTGGCCTGCCACATAGGGCCGGGAGCACTGGCTGTTGCCTGTACGAAGAAGCTACCCATCGTTTAACATAAAAATCCTGTATGAACAAAATGGTTTGTACAGGATTTATCTCATAGAGAGGAGAACTTGTAAATGGCGGCAAAGACTACCTATGATGCATCCAGCATTACCGTTCTTGAAGGACTGGAGGCGGTAAGAAAAAGACCGGGAATGTATATTGGAAGTGTTTCTACCAAGGGCCTGAACCATCTGATTTACGAGATTGTAGATAATGCAGTGGATGAGCATCTGGCCGGCTTCTGTGATAAAATCTACGTCACTTTGGAGGCTGACGGAAGCTGTACGGTTATGGACAATGGGCGGGGAATCCCGGTGGAACTGCATGAAAAAGGAATCAGTGCGGAGCGACTGGTATTTACCACCCTTCATGCAGGCGGTAAATTTGATGATTCTGCTTATAAGACCAGCGGAGGCCTTCATGGGGTAGGCTCCTCGGTGGTGAATGCCCTTTCCACAAGATTGACCGTAAGAGTCAAGAAAAATGGGCTTATTTATGAAGATAAGTATGAACGGGGAAATCCCATTATTGCCTTGGAGTCAGGACTTCTTCCGGTGGTAGGCAAAACCAGAGAAACAGGAACCATGGTAAATTTTCTGCCGGATGACACGATTTTTGATAAAACCCGTTTTAAAGAGGATGAGGTAAAAAGCAGGCTTCATGAAACGGCCTATTTGAATCCTAAGCTGACTATTATTTATGAGGACAGGCGAAAGGCAGAACTGGAATACATAGAGTTTCATGAACCCCAGGGCCTTATCGGTTATCTGAAGGATTTAAACAAATCTAAGGAAGCAGTTCATGAGGTGGTCTATTATACCGGTGAAAGTGAAGGCATCAGTGTGGAGGTGGCTTTTCAGTATGTGAATGAATTTCATGAAACCGTACTGGGCTTTTGTAATAATATTTATAATGCGGAAGGCGGTACACATCTTACCGGCTTTAAAACCATGTTCACCACAGTAATCAATAATTATGCCAGACAGTTGAATATTTTGAAGGAAAAGGATGCGAATTTTACCGGAGCAGATATTCGAAACGGAATGACGGCGGTAGTCTCCATTAAGCATCCGGATCCACGCTTTGAGGGGCAAACCAAAACGAAGCTGGACAATCAGGATGCCTCCAAGGTGGTCAGTAAGGTAACGGGAGAAGAAATCGTTCGGTTTTTTGACCGTAACCTGGAAACCCTAAAGGCAGTGATTGGCTGTGCGGAAAAAGCGGCAAAAATCAGAAAAACAGAGGAAAAGGCGAAGACCAATCTGTTGACCAGACAGAAATTCTCCTTTGACTCCAATGGTAAGCTGGCCAACTGTGAATCCAGAGATCCTTCTAAATGTGAGATATTCATTGTAGAGGGGGACTCTGCGGGAGGCAGTGCAAAAACAGCAAGAAACCGGGCTTATCAGGCTATTTTACCCATCCGGGGTAAGATTCTGAATGTGGAGAAGGCCAGCATAGATAAGGTTTTGGCCAATGCGGAAATTAAGACCATGATTAATGCCTTTGGCTGTGGATTTAAGGAAGGCTATGGAAACGATTTTGATATCTCCCGGCTGCGTTATGATAAGATTATTATTATGGCTGATGCAGACGTGGATGGAGCTCATATTTCCACGCTGCTGTTGACCCTGTTTTACCGCTTTATGCCGGAGCTGATTTTTGAAGGACACGTCTATATTGCCATGCCGCCCTTATACAAGGCTATGCCGGCCAAAGGGAAGGAGGAATATCTCTACGACGATAAGGCTCTGGAAAAATACCGAAAAACGCATAAGGGGTCCTTTACCCTGCAGCGGTATAAGGGGTTGGGAGAAATGGATGCAGACCAGCTTTGGGAAACCACGCTGAATCCGGAAACCAGAAAATTGAAGCTGGTGGAGATTGAAGATGCACTTTATGCCTCACAGGTGACGGAGATGCTGATGGGAAATGATGTTCCTCCCAGAAAGGCTTTTATCTATGAGCATGCTAATGATGCCCGGTTGGATATATAGCTTGCCGGGTTTATTGCCAAGGGTTAGAAAGGAATCGTAAAACATGGAAGAAAATATTATTAAAACGGAATATTCCGAAATTATGCAAAAGTCCTATATTGATTACGCCATGAGCGTTATCGTTGCCAGGGCACTTCCGGATGTGCGGGATGGCTTAAAGCCGGTGCAAAGGCGAACCCTGTACGATATGCATGAGTTGGGAATCCGTCACGATAAGCCCTATCGAAAAAGTGCCCGTATAGTAGGAGATACTATGGGTAAATACCATCCTCATGGAGATGCCTCCATTTACGATGCTCTGGTGGTGATGACCCAGGAATTCAAAAAGGGTCTGCCCCTGATTGACGGTCATGGCAACTTTGGCAATATCGAGGGTGACGGAGCTGCCGCCATGCGTTATACAGAAGCCCGTCTGGAAAAAATTACCCAGGACGGCCTGCTTGCTGATCTGGACAAAGATGTGGTGGATTTTCAGCCCAACTTTGATGAAACAGAAAAAGAGCCGGGGGTTCTTCCGGCAAAATTCCCCAATCTTTTAGTAAACGGTTCTGAGGGGATTGCAGTAGGTATGGCTACCAGTATTCCTCCCCATAATTTGGGAGAAATCATTGAGGCTACTAAAGCCTATATGAAAAATGAGCAGATTTCTACCAGGGAGCTGATGCGTCATGTGAAGGGACCTGATTTTCCTACAGGAGGTATCGTAACCAATAAGGATGATTTGCTGGATATTTATCGAACCGGCACAGGAAAAATTAAAATCCGGGGAAAGGTGGATATCGAAAAAGGAAAAGGCGGGAAAACCAATGTGGTCATCACTGAGGTTCCCTACCCTATGATTGGAGCCAATATTTCCAAATTCCTTTCTGATGTAGCTGCCCTTTCCGAGAACAAAAAGACGGCGGATATTGTGGACATTTCCAATCAGTCCTCCAAGGAGGGAATTCGTATTGTTATTGAGCTGAAAAAGGATGCGGATGCCCAGAATTTTGTCAATATGCTGTATAAAAAGACCCGGCTGGAGGATACCTTTGGTGTAAATATGCTGGCCATCTGTGAAGGAAAGCCGGAAACTATGGGATTAAAGCAGATTATCCGAAGCAATGTGGAATTCCAGTTTCAGGTAGCCACCCGAAAATATACCAATCTTTTGGATAAAGAAAAGGAAAAGCGGGAAATACAGGAGGGGCTGATCAAGGCCTGCAACGTGATTGACCTGATTATTGAAATTCTCCGGGGCAGCAAGGATCGTGCCACCGTAAAAAAATGTCTGGTGGAAGGAATTACGGAAGGGATTCGTTTCAGGTCAAAAGAATCGGAGATTATGGCTGCCCAGCTTATGTTTACCGAGCGCCAGGCCAATGCCATTTTGGATATGCGCTTATACAAATTAATCGGTCTGGAAATTGAAGCATTGGTTAAAGAGCATGAAGATACCATTGCCAATATCTACCGTTATGAAGATATTTTATCCCGCAGGGAGTCTATGGTTCAGGTATTGATTAATGAATTGGATGCCCTTAAAAAAGAATTTGCACGAAAGAGAAGAACGGTAATTGAAAATTGTGAGGAAGTGGTTTACGAAGAAAAGAAGACAGAGGAAATGGAACTGATTTTTTTGATGGATCGCTTCGGCTATGCTAAAACCATTGATCCAGCCACTTTTGAAAGAAATAAGGAAGCGGTTTATGGAGAAAGCCGTTTTGTTTTTTCTTGTAAAAATACCGGGAAAATCTGTGTGTTCACCAATACGGGACAGCTGCACACCATAAAGGTTTCGGATATCCCCTATGGGAAATTCAGAGATAAGGGTATCCCCATTGACAACGTCAGCAATTTTTCTTCAGCCAAAGAAGAAGTAATCCTGGTAACCAATCAGACGGAACTGAATTTATATCGGGTGGTTTTTGTTACCAGACAGGCTATGGTGAAAATCGTAGATGGAGCAGAATTTGATGTCAGCAAACGAACGGTAAGTGCTACCAAGTTGGGCGAGAATGACCAGGTAGTCAGCGTTTATGTATTGAAGGATAAGACCAACATCGTATTAAGAACGAGGGAGGGATATTTCCTGCGGTTTGCTTTAAGTGAAATCCCGGAGAAGAAAAAGGGAGCCCTGGGGGTAAGAGGAATGAAGCTGGGAGCAAAGGATTATGTTGAAGAAGCCTATTATACCTTAAGCTCCACCGATTCAGATGTCCTTTATGGGGAAAAGGAAATCAATCTAAACAGCCTGAGGCTGGGAAAACGAGATACGAAAGGAACAAAAATCAGAACATGAGAGTGATTGCAGGAGTGGCAAGAAGTCTTCCGTTAAAGACTCCCGGGGGGACAAAGACCAGACCAACTACAGACCGGATTAAAGAGACCCTGTTTAATATGCTTCAGAGCCGTATAGCCGGTGCCATCTTCGTAGATATGTTCAGTGGAAGCGGAGGAATTGGGATAGAGGCCTTAAGTCGTGGGGCGGCCAAAGCCTATTTTATTGAAAATGACCCAAAAGCATTAGCCTGTATTCGGGAAAATTTACAATTTACGAAATTGGATAAATCGGGTATGATAATAAATACGGATGCGTGTGCTTCCATTGCCCGGATAGAGGAGGTGGCGGATATTCTTTTTATGGATCCACCCTATGATTCCGGTCAGGATGTAGCTGTATTACAGCTTCTTAGTCATGCCTCCTGTATCGATGAAGAAACGCTTATTATTGTGGAAGCTGCCTTAAATAAAGAAAGCAGTTCCTATGAAGCCTATGGATTTCAGGTAATCAGAGAAAAGGAATATAAAACGAATAAGCATGTCTTCTTAAAAAGAGGGGAGACCTAACCAATGAAAGCAGCAATCTATCCCGGCAGCTTCGACCCGGTTACTTTCGGGCATTTGGATATTATTGAACGGGCAGCCGCTATTTTCGATGAACTGACGGTAAGTATTCTGAATAACACGACTAAGACACCATTGTTTTCTGTTGAGGAACGTGTTAATATACTGAAAGAGGCAACGAAGCATTTGCCTAATGTAAAAATCGACTCCTTCAGCGGTTTATTAGTGGATTATGCCAAGGAAAAGGATATCCATGTTTCCGTAAGAGGATTAAGAGCGATTACCGACTTTGAATATGAGCTTCAGATTGCACAGACCAATAGTAAGCTGTCCGGCGGCAGTCTGGATACCGTTTTTTTAACAACGAATCTGGAATATTCCTACCTAAGTTCCTCCAGCGTGAGAGAAATCGGAAGCTTTCATGGGGATATTTCGCAATTCGTTCCGGCATTTGTGGTTGAAAAGGTATATGAGAAATTTGGTTTTTAGAAAGGCTGAGTATCCTAATGAGTAGTAAAATTGAACAGTTAATTGACGAAATTGAAGATTACATTGATAACTGTAAGTTTAAGGCTTTATCCAATACACAGATTATTGTCAATAAAGAAGAAATTGATGAGCTTCTTAGAGAACTGAGGCTGAAAACCCCTGAGGAGATTAAGCGCTATCAGAAAATCATCAGTAATAAGGAAGCGATTCTAAACGATGCCAGAGAAAAGGCTTCTGCATTAATTAATGAAGCTACTCTGCAGACCAATGAATTGATTAATGAGCATGAGATTATGCAGCAGGCCTATGCCCAGGCCAATGAAGTAGTCACACTGGCTACTAATCAGGCACAGGAGATTCTGGATAATGCTACCATTGAGGCCAATACCATGCGTGAGGCAGCCATGCGTTATACGGATGATATGCTGGCCAATGTGGAGAATATCATTGCCCATTCTATGGAAAATGCTTCCTTCCGCTATGAGGAACTGATGAAGGGGCTGAACGAGTGCTACGACATTGTGAAAAGCAATCGTGCAGAGCTTTTCCCCATGGCAGGACTGGAGGATTTGGAAGATGATGTTACCTCATCCGATGAGCCTGTAGCATTGGATATTATTTAGGCCTTCTTTTGTCCCACAAATTTTGCTGCGATACCCTTGTATCGCAGCTTTTTTATTTCTTGTAAAGGCGGCTTTTCAGAACTGTTCCAATAACAAAAGTAGCAGAAACAGAATAGAGGACTGGATCAGCTTGTGCTTCAGATAGACAGAAAGCCTTAGGGCAGTTTTTCTCAGAATAAAGCCGGTCTGCATGATACAGCTTAAGCCTCCAAAGGTAAGAAAGCACAGCGCCATCAGAGAGGAATCGGTTGAAGAAAGGGCTTGCAGCCCTCCTCCGATTTCCATCAGACAACACAAAGGACCATAAAGATATTGGACATAGATGTTTCGAAAAGAACCGGAGGACATACAAAGCCCCAAAAGCCGGGGATAAATCTGCAGGCAATTAAAGAATACCATACAGCCGCCCAGAAGGGTCATTTGTTCAATGGCTTTTTCCAGGGAAACCTGGAAAGAAAAAAGATAGCCGCCATGAACCTCCTTTGGCGCTAATGATGAAGGGGTATATTCCTCGCGGGGAATAGCCCTTTTTTTCAGTGCGTTTTTATAGCTGCCTAAAGACTGTAGGCAAAAGCCATAGACAAGAGGAACACCATAAAAGAGTAAGAAAACGGCAGCTATCTGGCTCCAGCCAAACAGTGGAATCACATAGCCCAATAGATATAAGGGGCCGATATTATTGCAGAAGGCCAGCAGATACTCCCCCTGCTTTTCGTTAATCTGCCTGCTTTCCAATAGGTCTGCCACCACCTTGGCCCCCATAGGAAAGCCGCAGAAAAACCCCATAAAAAGGGCATAGAGGATAGGACCGTCAGCAGGAAAAAAGATGCCTAGAAAGGGTCTCAGCAGTCGGCTTAGGTGTACCGAAAGCCCACTTCTTACCAGAAAACCGGAAAAGACCATAAAGGGAAAAAGGGAGGGAATCATCTTTTGATACCAGATTAAAAGCCCTTTAGAGGCCAGCTCCATGGATTGTCTGGAAAACAGCAGTAAATTGGCAAAAAAGCTGATAACCAGCAGGATAATTAATTCTTTTTTTATCTTATTTTTCAATAAATTCATCCCCAAGAGAAGGAAAATGTAGTATACTCTACTTTATGAGGTCAGGCTCAAAAGATATGACTGGTAAAAGGATTTAAGTTGTGATTCGTTTGGATAAATTTTTGTGCACCATGGAGGTGGGCAGCCGAAGTCAGGTGAAGGAAATCATAAGAAAGGGGCAGGTGACGGTCAATGGACAGGTATGTAAGCAACCGGAAAATAAAATCCGGGAAGGCTGTGACCGGGTAGTCTGTCAGGGCAAGGAGCTTCTTTATGAGCCCTTCGTCTATTATATGCTGAATAAACCGGCAGGAGTAGTCAGTGCCACGAAGGATAAACGGGATAGGACGGTACTGGATTTATTGAAGGATGCTGCAGGAAAGGGAATTTTTCCTGTAGGAAGGCTGGATAAGGATACGGAAGGGCTGCTGCTTTTAACCAATGATGGCGAGCTGAGTCATGAGCTGCTTTCTCCGGTTAAGCATGTTCCCAAAATTTATCAGGTGAAAACTGCCCTGCCCTTTACAGAGGAAATGAAGTGTCGCTTAGAGCAGGGTGTGGATATTGGGGATCCCAGGCCCACCCGGCCGGCTCTGGTACAGATCAGCGGGGAAAGACAGATTGAACTGACTATTACGGAGGGACGGTTTCATCAGGTAAAACGGATGCTTAAGGCGGTGGGGAATGAAGTTCTCTATTTAAAGCGCCTTTCCATGGGAAGCCTTTATCTGGACGAGGGACTGGTACCCGGAGAATACCGAAGACTGACCCCCGATGAAGTGGGGGCTTTAAGAAAAGGATGAGTATGTTTAAAAATATTGAAGCAGTAATTTTCGATTTGGATGGTTCTTTAGTGGATTCCATGTGGATATGGCGGCAGATTGATATTGAATATCTGGGAAAATACGGAATAGAGCTTCCGGAGGATTTACAGGAAAATATCGAGGGAATGAGCTTTTCGGAAACCGCCGTTTACTTTAAGAAAACCTTTCCCATACCGGAATCCATTGAAGAAATCAAGGCAGAATGGAACCGCATGGCCTGGGATAAGTATACCCATGAAGTACCCTTAAAAAATGGAGTAAAGAGGGTTTTGGATTATTGCAGAAAAAGGGGGATATTGTTGGGGATTGCCACCAGCAACTCCCGTTTTTTGGCAGAGAATGTGGTTCGTTCCCTTAAGGTGGAGGATTATTTTTCCTGTATTGTGACAAGCTGTGAGGTAAATAAAGGAAAGCCTGAGCCGGATGTTTATCTTGCAGCGGCTGAAGCACTTAATATTTGTCCTGAAAAATGTCTGGTTTTTGAGGATATTGTTATGGGAATTAAGGCGGGAAAAAGTGCCGGAATGAAGGTTTGTGCAGTGGGGGATGAGTATTCCGCCTACCAGCTTAAGGAAAAGAAAGCTCTGGCAGACTACTATCTGGAGGATTTTTCTCATCTTGTATTCCCCCTTAATGATGAAAGTAAAGGAAAGGAAGAATTAGCTTGAGTGATCAGTTTTTACCTCTGTGCAGGGAAGATATGCAGGAGAGGGGAATTTCACAATTTGACTTTGTTTATGTGGTAGGGGATGCCTATGTGGATCACCCCTCCTTTGGGCATGCCGTTATCAGCCGGGTACTGGAGGCTCATGGCTATACAGTGGGAATCATCTCCCAGCCGGACTGGAAGGACGAAAAGAGTATTGATTTGTATGGGGAGCCCAGACTGGCCTTTCTGATTAGTGCAGGAAACATGGATTCCATGGTGAATCACTATTTTGTTTCCAAAAAGCATCGCCCTACGGATGCCTATACACCGGGTGGAGAAATCCGCAAACGGCCGGATAGGGCCACCGCTGTTTATGGCAATCTGATTCGCAGAACCTATAAGAATACGCCTATTATTATCGGAGGAATAGAAGCCAGCCTGCGAAGAATGGCTCATTATGATTATTGGTCCGATTCCTTCAAGCGCTCTGTGCTTTTGGATGCCCAGGCTGACCTGCTGCTTTATGGAATGGGAGAAAAATCCATTGTTGAGGTGGCAGATGCGCTGAACAGCGGAATCCCGGTTTCTCACCTTACCTTTATTAAAGGAACGGTATACAAAACCCGGGATTTGAGTGGTCTGTATGAGGAAATTCATCTGCCGGACTACGATACCATGAAACAGGATAAGCTGGAGTATGCCAGAAGCTTTAATATCCAATATGAAAATACGGACCCTTTTACCGGAAAGGTATTGGTGGAAGGATACCCCGGAGGAATCTATGTGGTACAAAATCCTCCCCAGGAGCCGTTAAACCGGGAGGAAATGGATGCTGTCTATGAGCTTCCCTTTGCCCGTACCTATCATCCCTCCTATGAAGAAAAGGGAGGAGTACCGGCCATCAATGAGATTCAGTTTTCCCTAATCAGCAATCGAGGCTGCTTTGGAGGCTGTAATTTCTGTGCACTCACCTTTCATCAGGGAAGAATCGTACAAAGCAGAAGTCATGAGTCCATTTTAAAAGAGGCTGAGAAAATGACGAAGGAAAAGGGCTTTAAGGGTTATATTCATGATGTGGGCGGTCCCACCGCCAATTTTCGTCATCCCTCCTGTGAAAAGCAATTAAAGGTGGGAGTATGCAAGCACAAGCAGTGCCTCACCCCTACCCCCTGTAAAAACCTGACCGTTGATCATACCGACTATCGGGATTTGCTGCGTAAGCTGAGGAAGCTTCCGGGCGTAAAAAAGGTTTTTATCCGCAGCGGAATCCGTTTTGACTATCTGATGCAGGATGGGGATGATTCTTTTTTCCGGGAACTGGTACAGTATCATGTCAGTGGGCAGCTTAAAGTGGCACCGGAGCATATTTCCGACGAGGTGCTTTGCCGGATGGATAAGCCTGCCAACCGGGTATATGAGCGATTTCAGAAAAAGTATAGGCAGCTTAATGAAGAACTGGGGCTAAAGCAGTATCTGGTTCCTTATCTCATGTCCTCCCATCCCGGTTCAACCCTGAAGGAGGCCATAGAACTGGCGGAATATCTGCGGGATTTGGGCTATATGCCTGAGCAGGTACAGGATTTTTATCCTACCCCCTCTACCATGTCTACGGTGATGTATTATACCGAAATAGACCCCAGAGACATGAAGCCTGTGTATGTCTGCAAAAACCC
>JBJELR010000163.1:0-2795 GCA_051879255.1 Lachnospiraceae bacterium
TACACCTCTGCCCTTGGATGAAAATAATCAAGCAGAAATTGCAGGAGAACGGATACAGTACAGCTTCATCACCGTAGCAAAGGAAAAGGGATATGGAATTACGATTTGCCTGTTTATTCTGCTGAATATCCTGCTGGGGATGTCCTCTCAACCGGTAGTAAGGTGGATTGAAGCCGGTCTGGCAGTATTTCGGTAAGAAGGGAGCAGAATAATGGAATATGCATTGATTTATTTGACGAAGGATTTGCCGATTTACTTTCGGGTAGATGACCTGGGGCTTCTATTTTTTACGATAGAAACGGTTTTATGGATTGCCGGAGGAATATTCAGTCTGGCTTATATGAAGCAGGAAAAAAATAAAGGCAGATATTACGGAGCATATCTTTTGGTTTATGGTACACTGCAGGGCTTAAATTTTGCGGGAAATATGATCACCTTTTATCTGTTTTATGAACTGATGACCCTTCTGTCAGCCCCTTTGGTTTTTCACTATCAGACGAAGGAAGCACTGATGGCAGGCCTGAAATACCTGTTTTACTCGATTTTTGGAGCCTGTCTGATTCTGTTTGGATTTTTTCTTCTTTCTCCCTATGGGAATGGACTGACCTTTACAGCATCAGGGATACTTGCCGGTGAGAATTTGGCCGGGAAAGAAGAATTGGTATTGTTAGCTTCTTTTTGTATGATTTTGGGCTTTTGTGTAAAAGCAGGTATGTTTCCTTTTCAGGGGTGGCTGCCTACAGCACATCCTGAGGCACCGGCGCCGGCATCGGCGGTATTGTCGGCAGTAATTGTAAAAATGGGTATTTTAGGGACTATCCGTACAGTTTACTATGTAGTAGGCGTGGACAGGCTTAGGGGAACCTGGGTACAGTCGATCTGGCTTACCCTGACCTTAATTACGGTATTTATGGGATCGGTATTGGCTTATCGGGAGAAGCTTTTGAAAAAAAGGCTGGCCTATTCTACCGTAAGTCAGGCTTCCTACATTCTTTTTGGTCTGGCCTTAATGAACCCGCCTTCGATGCTGGGTGCCTTATTTCATGTGGTTGGTCATGCATTGTATAAAGGAGTGCTATTCCTTTTTGCGGGAGCGGTAATCCATGAGACCGGAAAGGAGAGGGTAGAGCAGCTTAGAGGGATAGGCAGGCAGATGCCTCTTACCCTATGGAGCTTTACTTTTGCTTCCCTTGGCTTAATTGGAATTCCTCCAACGGCAGGCTTTTTAAGCAAATGGTACTTAGCCACAGGAGCCTTGGAGAGCAAGGCAGCCGTCTTTTCCTGGTTAGGCCCGGTGATACTTTTAATCAGTGCTGTTTTTACAGCAGGCTATCTTCTTCCAATTAGCATAGAAGGATTTTTGCCGGGGGACAGCTTTGGCGAAAAAAGAAGGAGGGAGCCTTCCTGGCTAATGCTTTTACCAATTTTGATTCTTACCTTAATTGTTCTGGCTGTGGGCCTTTTTCCCGGCTCTGCTTTAGAACGGCTGGGGAAGATTACAGAAGCAGTATTTTAAGAAGGGAGAGGGAAAATGAAAGAATGGATATTACTGTTAATTGTATTAATCCCTGTCCTGGGGGGAATAAGCATTCCGGTTTTTCCGATAAAGAACAAAAAGATACAGCACATCTATATTGAAGGAATTGTTCTGATAAACAGTATTTTGGTAGCCTATTTGATTTTTAATCCACCTGTCGGGCGGTTTGAAATCGTCAATTTTGTACAGAAGCTTTCTCTTTCCCTGAGAATGGATGGGCTTTCGGCTGCTTTTGGGGGACTGGTGGCAGTACTCTGGCCGTTGGCAACTCTTTATGCCTTTGCCTATATGAAGGAGGAGAAAAGACAGGATAGCTTTTTCATGTTTTATACCATCACCTATGGCATAACGCTGGGAATAGCCTTTGCCGAGGATTTGTTGACGATGTATTTTTTCTATGAGCTGTTAACCCTGGTTACGGTACCTCTGGTACTGCATTCTATGAGCAAAGAAGCAGTCTTGGCCAGCAGAAAATACCTGTATTATTCACTGGGTGGAGCGGCTTTCGCCTTTATTGGTCTGATTTTTATTATTGCCTATGGAACCACAGCAAATTTCCAAATGGGAGGAGTACTGGACATGGGTAAGGTAGGAGAAAGGGGAGATATCCTTTTACTGGTCTATGTGCTTGCCTTTTTAGGTTTTGGCGTGAAGGCGGCTGTTTGTCCCTTTAATTCCTGGCTTGTGCGGGCCGGTATTGCACCTACTCCGGTGACCGCACTTTTACATGCAGTAGCGGTAGTAAAGGCAGGTGCCTTTGCCATCATCCGAATTACCCATTATAGCTTTGGGACCAAGTTTCTAAAGGGAACCTGGGCACAGACTCTGGTTATGGCTGTGGTGATCTTTACTATTTTTTATGGAAGCTCGCGGGCGGTAAAGGAAACTCATGTGAAAAGGCGGTTGGCCTATTCTACCATAGCCAATCTGTCCTATATTTTGTTTGGTGTGGTACTCATGACACCTCAGGGGATAGTAGGTGCCCTTACCCACATGATTTGTCATGGAATCATGAAAATTGAGGCCTTTTTCTGTGCCGGTGCTATTATCCATCAAAGCAAGAGAAACTATGTCTATGAGCTGGATGGATTGGGACAGAAAATGCCTATGGTGTTTGCAGCGCTTACGGTTTCCGCATTTGGTCTGATGGGAGTACCTTCTACGGCGGGCTTCATCAGTAAATGGAATTTGGCAAAGGCAGCAGTGGAAAGTGAGAATCCCATGGCGCTTATGGGCTTGGGTGTTTTGCTGATTTCGG
>JBJELR010000164.1:0-15788 GCA_051879255.1 Lachnospiraceae bacterium
TCTCATTAATGGCATTAATATAACGGCTGGATGCATTATAGGCATTCTGAAACTTTACCATATACGTCAGCTCATCATCGGTGGATACCCCAATAACCTGCTCCCTTGCACTGAAGGTAGCATTCACTGTAGCTTGCTGATTAGACACGATACTTTTATATACCTTTCCCGAATTGGCCACCTGTGCAACCAAATCTCCATAATAACCCACAAAACTGGTCTTTTTCTTTACGTTAGGGTTCAGCGTGTTGGATTCTTCCGTAAATTTGGTCTTCAGCTTCTCTATCGTTTCATAATCCACAGAACCGTCCGGTGTCATAAACCCAAGCATACTGGGATTCTGCATCAACTCACCATTTATCTGCAGGTTTGCTATCGAATAGATGGAAGCATGGTCATCTACATTTTCAGCATTGTAGTTCCACTTTCCGTCAGCACCTTTTGTATATCCTTCTGAACCAATTTTCTGGAAAATCTGGATAGGTCTTCCCTCAGCATCTCTTAAGTAGGTGCTGTTCTCATTCTTGAGGGTTTCTTCATTAGCCGCATCAGCAATTACCTGATTCATGGCTGTACAGATATTGTGAATCAACTGGTCAAATTCTGCCTGAATATTCATGATTACCGACTGGCTGATGGAATTATCATATTTATCCTCTGCCAAATCCCGGTAATCTGCCTGATGATCCCCCCTTGCTAAAAGCATGGACTTGAGACTTCCTATGTCGGTATTCAAATCAGAGGAGATAACGGCATTCAGATCAAACACCTCTGCGCCATCGATATTATAGATCTTATCTCCCGTATCATTAAGTGTATAGCTGGCATTATGGAGCCAGAAGGGAGTGTAGTAGCCCGTTCTTTCATCCTGGTGAAGCCCCATTTTATAGGCAATTTCACCTTTTACCAGGTCAACACCCTCCACCTGTACACTGACACTACCCATATTGTCTTCGCTGTAGCTGATTTTCACCATAGAAGCCAGTTCATCCAGAATACGGTTTCTCTCATCCCGCAAATCATTGGCTTCTTCCACCTGTCCGGCCTCGATTTTTACAATAGCCTGATTCAAAGCCAAAATCTGATCTGCATAGCTGTTTATGGTGTCTACCTTCCCTTTAATCTGATTATTCAGATTCTTCTGATAATCCACCAGTCCGGTGTAGACCGCCTGTGCTCTTTCCAAAAACTGGGCAGAGCGCTGCACCAGAAGTCCCTGGGTTACTGCACTGCTGGGGTCTTTGGATAATTCCTGGACCGATTTCCATAAATCTTCCAGTGCCTGCTGAAAGGATTCCCCGTTTAATTCATCCAGAAGGTATTCAACCTCCTCTAACGCCGCTGAGGATACCTCATAAAAAGCACTTCGGCCAGACTCTCTGCGATAGGTCTGATCGAGGAAATAATCTCTTATCTGTTTTACCTTGGAATAACTGACGCCGAGTCCAATCTGCTGATTGGCAACGGCCTTTGGAGTCACTGCGATTGTGTTATAGAATTTCGTTCCCAACTGCACCTGCTGACGAACATAACCTTTGGTATCTGCATTCGTCATATTGTGTGCAGTGGTATTTAATGCATTCTGACTTGTCTGTAAACCTGATGCGCCTATATATAAGCTTCCCATTAATGATGGCATAATTCACGTCTCCTAAAGATGTTATTGTTTTGCATCAAAGGTGCCCGCCTTTGTCCCCATCATCGTTCCTTGCGCATAGGCACCTTTATTGTAGTTGGCAGTTTGTGGAGCCGAACGCAGAGAGTGAATTAAATTTAAATCAAACTCTACCATTTCCAGAGACTGCTGAATCAACTCCTGATTCTGTCTGTTTACCCTGGCCATCTGTTCAACCATCAGCTTCAACTCATCATGAGCCTCAGCCAACTGATTCTGTTCCACAGGCCTTTGGCCCAACATATCGATAATATCTGCCAGCTTCAGCGTTCTAACATCCTTGTTCAATACATTGGCAATGTCGCCTGTTACCTCCTCTCTCCTGGCATCCAGACGGTTCAGCTTTGCCACAATGTCTTGTTCTTCATCCGTGATATGCTGTAAGCTTTCTAAATCACCTGCCACAATGACAGGCGTTTTCTTCATGGATAATTCCAGTAATTTACCATACTCGATGCTTTCCTCGCGCAATACTGAAATTAAATTCTCCATTAAACTGGCCACTGAAATCCCCTCCTGATTAAATCACTTTCTTCTGAAGGGTCATGGCCCTTAAAAACTTCCCAAATGTAATTCATTGTATTTCTCAAATAACCGGGCAGCAAAGGCATCTGCGCCCACCCCATAGGTACCTGCTTCTACCTTATTCTTCAGTGAAGTCACTACCTCGTCCCTTACATCAGGCGTGTTCTCAAGAGCCTGCTTAGCCACCTGGATATCCTTTCCCATGCTGCTGATCTGTACCCGATCCCGAAGGCCTGCTCGTTCTTCCTTCAGCGTTTTATGGGTCTGCTTAGTGCTGTACACCTGCTGAATCTGCTGATATGCATCTATTCTCATAAATTTCCTCCTCACCTATGGAAAATGAAACTGTGCTAGCTTTCCTTACTATGTTTATCGGATTCTCCAAAGGAAACTTTAGAGCAATTTTAAGGAATGATGGTCTCTCCCACATGAGGCTCTATAAAGTGTTCTCTGGCATACTGCCAGAGTATTTCTGAGCCTTCAGCCGTTCTTTTATTTCGCTCCAGAATCTGCTCTAAACGCACCCCATGCTCCCTCCAGCTTATTCCCCCGGTAGCGTCATTAAGCATAGCCGGCTGAAGATTATCCAGGGTATGGGCGAAGCATGCCTCCGGACTTTCCCAGGCTTCAAACTCCTCCCAAATAGCCCTGAATCTCACTTTTTGATCCTCGGGGAGCAGGGCAAAAATCCGATCTGCCGCCCTTTGTTCTCTCTCCTTTTGCGTCTTTTTGGCCTCCGGGTCATAGGCATAGGTATCTCCCGCATCAATTTCTACCAAATCATGAATCAAAAGCATGGTTATGGTCTTTAGAAGATCAAGCTTTCTCTCACTGTATTCCTCCAAGAGAATGGCCATAATAGCCATGTGCCAGGCGTGTTCCGCATCATTTTCTCTGGTTTTCCCATCGGACTGATAGGTTTGCCGTTTTATCTGCTTCTCCTTGTCGATTTCTCTGCAAAATGCAAGCTGCTGCTGCAGCCGTTCTTCTCTTCTTTTCTCCATGTTTATCTCCCTTTCCAAGTGTTCCAAAATTTCTTTTTCCCCTTTTTATTCAAGAAAGAAGGGGAACTGCCCTTACAGTTCCCCTTTGTCTCTTTACACTGCAACTTAACTTTCACGAATTTTGAATCGGGATACCAGTTCGTCCAGCATGCTTGCCTGGCTGCTCATTTCCTCACTGGCTGCAGCACATTCCTGACTGGTAGCTGAATTGGTCTGTACCACGTCATTGATGTGTTCTACTCCCGAATTGATTTGCTGGAAGGATACCATCTGTGCTTCCAGTTCATCTGCTACCTGTTCCACTGCAACAATGACTGATTTGGTACTTTCTGCCACTTCTTCCAGTCGCTGTGCAGTATCCTTGGCAATAATCATACCTTTAGCTACTGCTTCTACGGAGGATTCAATCAGAATATTGGATTCCTTTGCCGCTTCCGCACTCTGTGCGGCCAGAACGGATACCTGATCCGCAACTACGGCAAAGCCTCGTCCCGCTTCTCCTGCTCTGGCAGCTTCAATGGAAGCATTCAATGCTAATAGATTAGTCTGTGAAGCAATGCTGTTAATGGTATCAATAATCTTGCTAATCTGTCTGGAGGTCTGGTCAATCTCATCCATAGACTGCACCATTTCCTGCATCTTCTCATTGCTTTCTGCGATGGCAACACCGGCGCCGGCTACCTCTGTACTGATGGCCTTGGCATTCTTGGCATTGTCTGATACCTGTTCGGAAATGTTCTCAATGGTAGCCACCAGTTCTTGCGTAATGCTTGCCTGATCAGTGGCTCCCTGAGCCAGTTCAATGGCACTTTGAGAAACCTGTGATGCTCCACTGTCTACCTGATTAGCGGCTGCCTGGATACCCTGAACAGTTTCTGCCATATTCTTTTCAAAATTTCTAAAAGATTTCAAAATATCTTCAAAATCTCCCATCCACTCACTCTGAGGAGTAACAACGAAATCTCCATCGCAGAACTTCTCCATAGACTGAGAAATATCCTCTACATACGAGTTCAACGTACTGATGGCAGATTCCAAATCTCTGGCCATAGAGCCGATCTCATCCTTTCCGCTATAGGTGATATGGGTATGGAGATTACCTTTGGACATCTCTTTAGCCGCATTCTCCACTTCATGTAAAGGCTCCAGAATGGATTTGATAATTTTGCTTCCGATACGCTGAGCTGCAATTACTGCAATTACCACCAGGGCAATAATAACTATTACTGCAATAACAAATACCGCATTTGCCGTATTCTCCGACTGCTGCAAAAGCTGATTGGTCTCCTGATCCAACTGCTGGGAAATGGAAACCACCTCATCCAACGCAGGAACGCATTCTCCCAAAATCCGCTGTTTGGCCACATCATCCTTTCCGGCTTCGATTAAATCCATAATCTCATAACCCACCTTGAACCAGCTATTCAGTTTGGTTTCATACTGCTGATATAAATCCTGACTTACCAACCCCGTTCCTTCCAGAGCTTTCAACTGCTCACCAATATCGGCGGTCATTTCATCCACCTTTGCCCTGTATCCGGCATAAGTACCCGGATCATCATTAATCAGCATTTCCCGAATATTTCTTGCAGCGATATTGATATCAATCCGACACATTTTCACTGCCGTGTCCGCCACATTAGAACCATTAATCAGACGATTCACACTGCTATCCAGTAAAGCCAGACAAATAAGGCTGACAATGCTGGATATAACCATCATCACGACCACCGTTAAATAGCCTCTGTTTAATTTTGCTCCTATACTGGCTTCTTTGTTCTTTTTTTCTTTTTCCTGTACTCCCTTAGCCATAATCTTTCCGCTCCTTTTCCTTTGTACGGTGTGCCGAAGCTTGCGGTGGATAGTTTTGTTGCTCTCCGGCCACTCGTCCCCTAACGAGATATTATAATTTTTTTTCTGTCTTTTGTCAACGAAAGTTCGCATAATCTCTAGCTTTTTTTCCATCTTTTGAGTATGCCGTTCTGTCCTTGACTTTCAGTAAAAAATTTTCCCCATTACCTACTGCCAGTAATGCTTCTTCTGCTGTTCATCCAGGCTTTTGATGAAGTTTTCCTTGTGCTCAATGAAGGCGTCAAGCTGGCTGAGCACATGATACAAAATAGCCCTGTTTTCAAATTCTTCATGACTGACCGGCAACGGCTGTCTGCGTAACTGCTCCACCATCTCCTCAAGCTTCTTTCTCTGTTCATCCGGGCAGTTATTTTCTACGACAAAATCCTTCAGGTAAAGCATATAATCTGCAATCAGCTCTGCCTGCACAGGCATCTGCCGCATCCTTTTCATTTCCGTATGTAAACTGTAAAATTCCATACACTGCTCCAGACGCATTTCAAAATAGCTTAAATAGTAGCCACTGTGGGACTGAAAAGTATTTCCTTCATATTCATAAGCATCCAAAATATAATCCTTGATATCATTTTCCAGTTGTTCCAAATCCTTCCATACATCCCAGCCATCCTCCTGCTTTCTGAGGTAACCGGCCATTTCCTCTAAAATCTGCTGCAAACGTTTTTCTACTCTCTGCATATGGCCTACAATAGAGGCTTTGTGGTTTCGATTATGACGAAACATATTTACCACGAAGGCTACGGTAATCCCGATCAGTACCAGCATAAACTCGTTAACCACAAACTCCGGGCTGAAATCCTTAGAGGACAGAAAATGGGTTCCGATTACCGCATTGACAGAAAGAGTGCTTTTCCAGTCCATGGATTCATTAATCATAACCAGAATAAAGATGTAGACGGCATACATCAGCCAGGGACTGATGGGTAGCTGAAACAACACAAAAGCCAACACAATGGCAATTCCAAAGGTTAATATTCTTGCCCATGACAGGCGAATGGTTTCCCACTTGGTGGTCAAAATCGTAAGTAGGGTAATAATGCCGGCAGATGCCGCATTCTGCAGATTCAGAAAAGAGGCAATGGTCAACGCCGTACTGCTGCCAATACCAATTTTCAATGCTAAAATTAATGCTTTTTTTCCTAATTTTTTCTTCAAAAGCAGTTCCTCCTTAAGGACTGGATTTGTATGTTTTATTCTTATTTTTCTTCAATTATTCCGGTTTTCCAACCGGGTTGACACTTCCTATTCAATTCGGGAATAGCCAAAGGCATTGGCAAAGGCATCTATGGGGCGATTTTCCCGGCACAGACTGCAGCCTTCCGGATCATAAGCCTTATAGTCAGGAAGATCAGCAATGGTGAACAATGCCCGTATGGGAATTCCCATCATACTGTTAGCCACACTGAACACCGCACTGATTCCGCTAATGGTAGCTCCATAATAGCGCAGGGTCTGAGTGGCCTTTACAATGGTCTGTCCGGTGGTGGCAGAGGCTAATAGGAGCAGCACATTCTTTCCCTTAATCATGGGCAGAAAATTCTCCCGAAAAACCAACTGCCCGGTATTCACCACCTCCGGTGTGATGATGTAAATCGTTTTGTGTGCATTCATGGAATAAATTCCGGCCTTGGTCAGCTCGTCTGCCAGAAAGGCACCGATAATTTCACAGCCGTCTATACACACAATGGTATCTACAATCGTGGTCACCGCAATCTGGGTGCTTAACTCCTTTGCTGCCGCTGAAGCCTCGCTCAGTCTGGTTTTCAGCGTGGTCATGTCTAAATAGTAGTTTACATGAGAATTGGGTGTTACAAAATGTCCGGGAATGGCTTTCAGCGTAACACTATCATGCTGCTTTGAGGTAATTTTAATCATATTCTGCATAGATTTTTCCTCCTTCAAGTTAGTTATCCGCCAAATTGTATGACAATTTCTTTTTTACATTTTAAAACATTACACAATTTAATTCAATCTTTTTATTTTCTATTTTTTTGGGACAAATCCGTCTTTTTGTCCCTTGTATCGGACACATTTTGACACTAGGATGTAACTAACAGTAAATCTTCTTTTTCCTGACGTTTAAGCAGTAAAAAAGGGAACTATTGTACCATGAAAGAAAGAATATTCAGAAGGTGAGCAATAAAAAATGAAACAAAAAATCGCCCGTATTTTAGTGGAAATCACTGTCCGCAAAACCTTAACCGAACTTAAGCAGGACCCGGAAAGAAGTATTCGCAAGCTGGTGGATATAGCTCTGGATTTTGCCAAAGGGAGGTTTCAGCAACAATTTTTTCAAACCGTCGAACAACTGTTGAGCCGCCGGGACTGCGCCTACTATTTGCTGGCTGCAAATCTGGTGCAAACCGTAGACAGCAAGCGGCTGCTTACCTTTGGCATGAATGTAGGCTACAATGGCTGCACAGAGGGTGCCAGGACCATCCGCAGCATTGAAGCAGCAGAACACTTTAACATTCCCTGGTGTCTCTGTCTGGAACTTGCGCCGGATACCTTCCCGGCAAACCGCAGAGCCTATGAACGCCTGATTCATCAGGGACAGGAGTTGGGAATCTATACCTGGCAGCTCCATACGCCTGTAATCCATAAGGAGCTGCTGGAGCTGTTTTCTTCCTTTCCTGATTGTGCCTTTGTCCTGTTTTGTCCTTCCCATGCCATTACCCCGGATCTGCTTGGGCAGGTGCAAAATCTTCCCAACCTGATGTTTTCCTGTTTGTATGAAAAGGATTCTTATACAGATTGTGAGAAAGCCTGCAAACAACTGAGAGAAAGCGGTTTCCTCTATGGGCTTCATCTCCACTATCAGGCCGGGGATGAGCAAAAGGTCATTCAGGACAGCTTCCTTGCACCGCTGATGGCTCTGTCACCTGCCTTTACCTTTTTCAGTCCCCGGGAAGACATCCCTTTTGCACAAAGGCAGCGGTTTTACCAGGTCATCAAAAAACTTCGCCTTGAACAGCCTTATCCTACTGTTTTTATGGAGCTTCTGCAGGATAATCAGGCAATTGACGGCATTATTTCTTCAGAAGGCTGCAGTGGCGGCTTTACCGCTGACGGCCAGCTCTATTCCCTGTCGGGCAAGATACCGCTAAAGGATACTAACCTGTTTTCCCAGGATTTAAAGACCATATTAAAAACGGCCTTTCCCAAAAAAGAGCTGCCTGAAAGCCAAGCCGACTAATTTTGTGCAAAGCTGTGTATACAGTTCTTCATTAGGCCAATCAGCTGCTGTGGCATTTCCGGTTCCTTTTTGGGCAGCCACCGTTCAATGGCGCAGATGAAGGCATCCGTAAAAAAGGTGAGATAAAATTCCAGAGTTTCCCTGTCCTGAATCTCTCCTTCCAAATAGACGGACAAGGCAGGCTGCAGATACTCCCTGAAGTGCTCTGAAAAGGAATTCTGCCCCTCCATCTGCAAGGCTTTTCGGTAAAAATAACGATTCTCATACAAGTAGGTACTTAAATCCTGCAGTAAATCCCAGACTGCAGGATATTCTTTTTTGCTGACGATGGCAATGAACTCAATATCATAAATCCAGTTTACCAAATCATATTTATCCCTGAAATGGTAATAAAAGCTTTTTCGGTTCATTTCACACCGTTCACAAATATCTCCTACGCTGATTTTTTCAAAAGGCTTTTCTTCCATCAGCTCCTTAAGAGCTGCGGCAAGGGCTCTTTTGGTGATATTGGAATCGGCCAAGGTTTTTTCCTCCTAAACAGGAAAATTATACCATAAAGAGTGAATTATCTCAAGAAAATCCCTTCTTGTCCCCGGACATTTTAACGCAAGTGTCCAAAAAGGTAATAGTTTTTGGCAAACGGGAAAAAATAGGACAATAAGGCTCTTTGGTCTAATGCCGCCAAAATGCTTTTAAGCTATAATCCCTCTAGCTAACAAGCCCATTAAAGGAGGAGAAAAATGATCTTTTATCATGAGACCATTGACGAGGTAATCCGCAATCTGTCATCGGATAGCAAAACCGGTCTGACCGATACCCAGGTAGAAGCCCGGTTACGGGAATATGGTGAAAACCGACTACAGGAGAAGAAAAAGAAAACCTGGCCTCAGCGCTTCGCTGACCAGTTTAAGGATGTAATGATACTGATTCTCATTGCTGCTGCCGCCGTTTCCTTTGTCATTGCCTGTATAGAAGGCAGTCCGCGGGAATTTTTTGAGCCTGTTCTGATTCTTCTGATTGTTCTGGTGAATGCCCTGATGGGTGTGCTTCAGGAAAGCAAGGCAGAGAAGGCATTGGAAGCCTTAAAAGGTCTGTCTGCCCCTCATGCCAGAGTAATTCGAAACGGCAGAGAGGATTTCATCGAGGCCTCCCTGTTGGTTCCCGGAGATATTCTTCGTCTGGAGGCAGGTGACTTTGTTCCCGCAGATGCCCGTCTGCTTCGCAGTGTCAGCCTGAAATCGGAAGAATCTGCTCTTACCGGAGAATCGGTTCCTGCTGAAAAAAATGCTGCCCTTATTGTTGACGAAAATGCCCCTCTGGGGGATCGTCAGAATATGGTTTTTTCCGGCTGCAGTATTACATACGGAACAGCACTGGCCGTAGTGACTGCTACCGGTATGGATACCCAGATGGGAAAAATTGTAGGTCTTCTGGAGAATGAGGGCAATTCCCAGACCCCTTTGCAAAAAAAGCTGGCACAACTTGGCAAATCTTTAGGGATTATGGCTCTGGTAGCCTGCGGGATTATCTTCGTGGTGGGATTGTTAAACGGGATTCCTGCTATGGAAATCTTCATGACTGCCGTTTCTTTAGCGGTTTCGGCCATTCCTGAGGGGCTCCCGGCCATCGTTACCATCGTCCTCTCCATAGGGGTGCAAAGGATGGTCAGCAAAAATGCCATTATCCGCCGTCTTCCCGCAGTGGAAACCCTGGGCAGTGCTTCCGTCATCTGCTCCGATAAAACCGGTACTCTTACCCAGAATCGAATGACTCTGGTCAGCGCTTACTGTGACGGTGAAGAAGAACCGGAGGCTATTACCGATTCCAATTCCGAAAAAATAAAAAGGCTGCTTCGTTATGCCACCCTTTGCTGTGACGGTTCCATTGTTTTTCATGAAACGAAGGAGCAGCATATTGGTGATCCTACTGAAACGGCCATCGTACTGGCTGCCCATAAAAACGGCATAGACCAGACTCTTTTGAACGAAGCACATCCTCGTTTGGCAGAAATTCCTTTTGACTCTGACCGGAAGCTGATGACCACTGTACACAGTGTGGATGGGAAAATCATTGCCATCGTCAAGGGCGCCTTTGATGTCATGAACAGCCGCTGTATAAAAGGAGATTTAACCGCCGCCCAAAAAATCAATGAAGCCATGAGCGCCCAGGCCCTTCGGGTATTGGCCATTGCCTATAAGGAGCTGGAGCTGATCCCTGAGGAGCCTGTTGCCGGGGAACTGGAAAATGAGCTTACCTTCTTAGGCTTGGTGGGTATGATTGATCTTCCCAGGCCGGAGGCAAAGACTGCCGTAGAAATCTGTCGCAGAGCCGGCATTAAACCGGTAATGATTACCGGCGATCATGTGGTCACTGCTTCTGCCATTGCCTCCAGGCTGGGTATTTTAGAACCTCATGACAAGGCCATAACCGGTGTGGAGCTGGATGCCATGAGCGATGAGCAATTAGATCAGAAAATCGAAACCTTTTCCGTTTATGCCCGGGTTTCTCCAGAGAACAAAATTCGTATTGTCAAGGCCTGGCAGCGAAAAAACCAGGTGGTGGCCATGACCGGAGACGGGGTCAATGATGCCCCTGCCCTGAAAGCTGCTGATATCGGCTGTGCTATGGGGATTACCGGTACGGATGTGGCCAAGGGTGCCGCAGACATGACCCTTACCGATGACAATTTTGCCACCATTGTAGATGCTGTCCGGGAGGGAAGGGGTATCTATGCCAATATCAGGAAGGTAGTCGGCTTCCTTTTGGGAACCAATATTGGAGAGGTGGTGTCCGTTTTTGTCGCCATGCTGTTGTGGCATAAATCTCCTTTCCTCTCCATGCAGCTTTTGTGGATCAATCTGGTCACCGACAGTCTTCCGGCCATCGCTTTAGGTATGGAGGCTGTAGAAAAAGAGATTATGGACAAAGCACCCAAGCCCAAGGAAGAAAGTCTCTTTGCTCATGGCTTTGGTACCCGTATCGTTTTGCAGGGACTGATGTTTGCTGCCCTGGCTTTAGCCGCCTTTCGAATAGGAGAAAGGGCTACCGACAGCCTGGCAGGCGGTCAGACCATGGCCTTTATGGTGATGGCGATTTCACAGGTGCTCCAGTCCTTCAATATGCGTTCCGAGCATTCTCTGTTTAAGCTTGGCTTTTTCAGCAATAGAAGTCTAAACTGGGCAGCACTTATTTCTCTGCTTCTGATGGGTCTGGTACTGTTTACTCCTTTATCTGTGGCCTTCGGTCTGGTTTCTCTGCCCGGCCACCTCTATCTGCTTGCTGTAGGACTGATTCTGATTCCACTGGTTATCATGGAGCTTTCCAAGGCCTTGGGATTAATCCGCCAGCATAGCTAAGAAGCAAAATAGGAGATATAGCACCCCTGCTATACCTCCTATTCCTTTTGTGCAAAATAATAATATGAATTTCCCTCCTCCACAAAGATATTGGTTTTAATCTGAAACACCCTGTCCAATGCTTTGGAGGCAATGATTTCCTGAGGTGAGCCGCAGGCTGCAATTTTCCCATGTTCCATCAAAATCAGGTGATGGGAATATTCCAATGCCAGATTCAAATCATGAAGCACCATAACAATGGTTTTTCCCGCCCTATGCAAGTCTCGCACCAGTCCCATCAATTCAAAACGAATATGGATATCCAAATAGGTAGTAGGCTCATCCAGAAAAATATATTCCGTATCCTGAGCCAGAGCCATGGCAATATAGGCCCGCTGTCGCTCTCCTCCCGACAATCGGTTCACCAATCGGTGGCGGTAGGGCAAAATCTTCACCTGCTCCATGGCTTCTTCAATATATCTGGTATCCTCCTTGGTCAGTCCCTGTCCATAGCGCTGATGAGGGTAGCGTCCATAGGAAACCAGCTCTCCCACTTCAATCTCCGGAGGCTGATTACTTTGTGCCAGCATAGCCATCTGCCTGGCCAGTTCTTTAGGCTTCATGGCATCTATCCTTTTCCCCTTAAGCAAAACCTCTCCCTGGGGAATCGGAAGAAGACCACCGGCCACCTTTAACAGGGTGCTTTTTCCGCTGCCATTAGGTCCAAGAATAGTAGTGATTTTTCCCTGGGGAAAGGAAACGGAAACATCCTTCAATAATAATTCGGCCCTGGGATAGGCAAAGGAGATATGCTTTAATTCAATCATGGGCCTTCCTCCTGCTTTGCACAATCAAATAAATGAAAAAGGGACCTCCCAGGAAGGACAGCAGTATGCCTACCGGAATCTCATAGGGGGCAAAAAGCAGCCGGGAAAGTAAATCACAAAGCACCACAAAGGCTGCTCCCCCAAATATACCTGCCGGCACCAGATAGCGATTGTCATTCCCCAGAAGAAACCTCAGTGCATGAGGAACAATCAGTCCTACGAAGCCAATCAGACCGGCAAAGCTGACTGCAGCCCCCGCCAGTATGGCAGCGGTCATAATCAAAAGAAACCTCATCCTGCCTACTGCCATTCCCAAGGAATGGGCGGTATCTGTTCCTAAGGCAATAATGTTCATCTCTCTTCGCATAATCATAGCCAGCAAAAGTCCCACCAGAATATACCATACCGGAAACTCCAGATTTTTCAAGGTTACAGTAGACAGACCACCAACCAGAAAGGTACTGGCTCCGATATAGGCATCAGGATATAAGATCATGATACAGTTCATCCCGGCGCCCAATATACTGCTCATGGCAATCCCCGTAAGCACCAGAGTAATTCTTGATACTCCCCTTCCCATGGCCAATACGAAAATCAGAAGGGAGGTGAGCAGGGCGCCTAAGAAAGCAGCAAAGGGCAGTAAAGCCGTCTGCGCCGGAAAAAAAGCTGAACACAACAGTACCAACAGTCCTGCCCCGGTATTTACTCCAATAATATTGGGACTTGCCAATGGATTCTGTAAGACTGCCTGTAAAATACTTCCCGACACCGCAAAGGCACCTCCTGCCAACAGAGCCCCCAGCACCCTGGGCAGTCTGCTGTGAACAATGATTCGATAGGTTGCTGATGATGTTTCACCAGTAATCACAGTCTTTAGAAAGCTCCACAAGGTAATCCTGCTGGAACCCAGAGTAAGACCAAAAATCACCGCTACCAAGGTGAGGATAATGGTAACAGCCAGCACCATACGCCCCTTTTGCTGATTGGTAAATTGTTTTTCCTTTATCCTTCTCATTTCCCTTTCCTGCTTATGGCTGCTTTGCCAATAAATCGGCAAGATACTGATAACTATCTGCCCATTTTGCATTGGGCTTATATAAAAACTGCTCTCTGGGCAGTAAAATGTACTGCTCCTTTTGTACCGCTGTCAGACCATTCCAGGCCGGATTACTCTCAATATTTTCCTGCAGGTTTTTGCGGGTTGCCTCATCGTCATTTCCCATAGGAATAACGAAAATGTAATCCGGGTCGATTTCAATCACCTGTTCTATACTGAACTCTTTCAGTAGACTGGGATAATCATCAATAATATTATGGCAGCCAAGCTGGGTCAGCATTTGTCCGGTCATGGAGGAGGAGCTTTGGGGTCTGATTCCTCCTGAGTAGGTAATCAGTAACAAAAAGGAAGGTGCATCCTCACGAGTGTTCTCTGCAAGAATCTGTTGAATCTTCTGCTCTACGGCTGCCCCATTTTTTTCATAGGCCTGCCTGTCCCCCGTAATATCCGTACAGATTTTCAGCATTTTTAAGTAATCCTCAAAATGGGTTACACGAAAATACGCTGCGGGAACCTGGGCTGCTGCCAAAGTATCCTTCATCGCCACATGATTATCCGTCTGAACGGTGTCTGCTGACAATAGGATTAAATCCGGCTCCAGAGCCAATATTGCCTCCAGATTGGGATCCTGATAGGTACCTACATTGGCTACCCCTTCCGGTATTCCCAGCTCCCGATTGTCGGTGGGGTCTACACTGGTACCCACCAGACTGTCTTCTCCCCCTGCTAACAGCCAGATTTCGGTGAAACTCCCCATAAGACTCACTACTCTCTCAGGATTTTCCACTGTAATCTCCTGTTCCAGGGCATCCACAAAGGTATATGGATGCTGCATTTTGTCAGCGGCAGTATCCGCTCCGGTTACTGTCTGTTCTGTGCTGATTTCTTCCTGACTTCCGCTTTCCTGCTGGGGCTTATCCTGTCCCTGGGAATTTCCGGCACAGCCGGTAAGGCAGGATAAGGTTAATAAAAAAGCTGCCAGAGCAATATTTATCGTATTTTTTGTATTTTTCATCTCTTTCTCCCTTTATCTGTCTATAAATTTCTTCCGAATGCGCAGTAACTGTCCTCCTGCAGAATGTCTCCCTCATGGTAATAGGCCGCACGTGCACGACATCCCCCACAGATTTCCTTATAACCGCACTTTCCGCAAGTACCCTGATAGTCCTGTGTCCGTAACTGTCCAAATACAGGACTGCTTTTCCAGATTTCATCAAAGGGCATCTCATGTACATCTCCAGCCTCCTCTACCATGTATGCACAGGGCCGTACCTTTCCTGTAGGACTGATAATACAGTAGGTCAGGCCTGCCAGACAGCCTCTGGTGTAGCGTTCATTAATGTCTACTCCCAACTGTTTTGCTACCCGGGTAAACTGAGGTGCACAGGTGGGCTTAATCGGGATATCTACCTGTTTTTGCTTTTCCATAATGGTGCGAAGCAGATTCTCATACTCCATTACCTCTACCGCATTTTTTTCAATTAATACACCCCTTCCTACAGGAATCAAAAAGAAAATCTGTTCCGTAATGGCACCCATTTCCACTGCAAAGTCGATAATGTCGCAGATTTCTTCTTTATTCCAATCCATAACGGTGGTATGAATCTGGAAAGGAAGCCCCACTTCCTTACAATTTTTCATGCCCTGTATGGTTCGGGAAAAAGCCTCCGGGTGTCCCCGAAACGCATTGTGCTTTTTTTCATCCAGACTATCCAGACTAATCCCCATGGCCATGGCACCGGCATCCTTTAATTTCTGTGCCACTTCCTTCGTAATCAGCATACCATTGGTTCCAAAGACGGGGCGAAGGCCTTTCCCGGAAGCATAGGATACCAGTTCGTAAATATCCGGCCGCATCAAAGGCTCTCCTCCGCTGAAAATCATAATCTTAAATCCTGCCCGGGCGATACCGTCAATCAGTTCCTTTCCTTCCTGCGTAGTCAGCTCCGCCTCTTTGGCATCCCCTGCATCCTGATAGCAGTGGCTGCAGGTCAAATTACATTGGTTGGTAGTCATCCAAGATACAATCATAATCCCCCTCCTGTGTTTTTTCTTTTTTTCATTGGCAAAACGCCATCGTTTTTTCATATTATCACAGTAAAGCATTGTTGAAAATTGTGCATATACTACAGACTGAAAAGAAAAAATTTGTCTATTTTCTATATCCTTGTTCTTTTTCTCCTCTCTTTCCAAGATCATTTTTTTCTGTTAAACTGTAGGTAGATTCTGGAAATTTCTTTGAGAATAAGAGGACTTTCTATCCACATGAATGAGAAAAAAAATGGGAGGTAATGATGGAG
>JBJELR010000165.1:0-2782 GCA_051879255.1 Lachnospiraceae bacterium
TTCTACCTCAAGGCTCTTGGAGCGAATGTAGTAAATGGTTTTTACCCCCTGCTCCCAGGCTAAGAGATAAAGGTTTAGTACCTTGCGGAAGGTGTATTCATTGGTAATGTAAAGATTCATGCTCTGTGCCTGATCAATGTGGCGCTGACGAATACCACAGGCTCGTACCGACCAGGTCTGGTCAATTTGGTGGGCACTTTTGTAGTACCAGAAGGTATCCATAGATAACTCAGGAGCAACCCGGGGCATAAGCCCGTTTTTCTTCTCCTCCAGAAAATAGCGATTCATGACCGGGTCAAGACCTGCCGTAGTTCCGGCAAGAATACTGGTACTTCCTGTGGGGGCAATGGCTAAAAGATAACCGTTTCGCATTCCTTTTTCAGCCACCTTTGCGGCAAGAGCCTGCCAGCGCTCAGTGTTAAGTCTCCGTTTGGTAAAATAGGAGCCGGTTTGCCAGTCACTTCCGGCGAAATAGGCATAGCTTCCCTTCTCTGCTGCATTTTCGCAGCTTGCTTCTATGGCAGCGTAATGGATACAATCAAAAACCTCCTCAGCAAAGGCAAGGTGTTCCTCACTTTCCCAGGAAATCTTATGTCGGGCAAGCATATGGTGATAGCCGCTGACCCCAAGACCTACAGGACGATAGTTTTCGTTGTTAATTTTGGCATAAGGAACAGGAAAGAAATTCAGGTCAATGACGTTATCCAACGCCCGCATTGCGCTCTTAGTGATGTAAGAAACCTCATCAGGATTTTTCACATCAATTCTGCCCAGGGAAAGACTGGCCAGGTTGCAGACCACGAATTCACCGGGCCTGGTTACGGTCACCACCACCGTTTCTCCATTGACCGTCTGTACGGTCTGTTCCAAAGACTCAATTTCAGACATATTCTGGGCAATTTCCGTACAAAGATTACTGCAGTAAATCATTCCCTTATGAGGGTTGGGATTGGCCCGGTTTACATGATCCCGGTTAAAGGTGAAGGGGGTACCCGTTTCCACTACACTCTTAATAATCAGACGAACAAGAGACTTAATGGGAATAACTCGTTTGGGAATCCGGGAATCGTGGATGCAGTCCAGATATTTTTCCTCCCATTCCTCTCCATAGCAGTCCTCAAGACCGTAGCCTTTAATGGTACGGATTTCATGAGGACACATCAGATACCAGTCACCCTCCAGATTATCCCGTACCTGCTTCCAGAAGTAGTCAGGATAGCAGAGGGCAGGAAAGACATCATGAGCCTTCATCCGGTCATCACCGTTGTTGGTACGTAAATTTAAGAATTCCGGTACATCCCGGTGCCATACGTCCAGATAAACGGCAACAGAGCCCTGCCGCATACCCAACTGATCCACTGCAATGGCAGTATCATTGGCAAGACGAATCCAACGGATGACGCCTCCGGCAGCCCCTTCAAAGCCACGAATACAGCTTCCGCTGGCCCGTACCTTTCCGAAATACATTCCCATACCGCCGCCAAATTTACTCACCTTGGCAAAGTTATCGATAGAACGATAAATACCATCCAGACTATCAGGAACTGTATCAATAAAGCAGGAGGATAGCTGGTGATAAGGCTTTCGGGCATTGGAAAGGGTAGGTGTGGCTACCGTTACCTGCAGCTTGCTGAGCATATCGTAAAAACGCTTTACCCACTGGGAACGATTTTTTTCCTCCCTCATGGCAAGGTGCATGGCTACTCCCATAAACATTTCCTGAGGTGTCTCCAGGGGAACATTTTTGTGGGTACGGATAATATAGCGGTTCAGCATCAGCTCCAGGCCGGAATAGTTCATCAGATTATTTCTTTCCTCCTGAATCCAACCGGAAAATTCTTCAATTTCTTCTCTGCTGTAGCTTTCCAGAATATAGGCGCCATAGAGTTTTTCCTGAGTTAAGTACTGCAGCTTGCTGTAGAAATCACTGATTCCCAAGGAGGCTGTATTCTGGGCCAGCTTCTGTTCAAAATCCAGATAAAGGAGTCTGGCAGCAATCATTTCCCAACCGGGGGACTCCTGAGTGGTTAGTTCTACGGCTGCTTTAATCAGCATATGGAGCTTTTCACTCTGGGAGCTGTTTTCCTTGATCATTCCCATAAATTTGTGGGTTAGCTGACCAATGGGATATTCCTCCGCCGGGTATTCCTTCTGAATCCGGTAAAGGACATCCTCCAGCTTTGCTGAGTCCGGAAAATGAGCAAGAAGGGCCTGACGGGCATGGCGCATTCCGGTTCGCTGCTGGCGGTATAGTATGTAACTTTTTAGTACCTTATAATGATTTTCTTCCATCAGAACCAGCTCTACCATGTCCTGAATTTCTTCTACGGAAAGGGAAAAATATTCATTTCGTTCTGTGGGAAACTTAGCTTCCACTTCTTTTAGAATATTCTCCAAAGCAGCCTCATCGACAGCTTCATTGACACTGGCAAAGGCCAGGGCTACTGCCTGCTTAATCTTCTCCCTGCGATAGGTCTGGGGCTGACCATTTCTCTTTTTGATAATCATTACCGTTTAAACTCCTTTTAGCCATATTCGGTCAAAGTCACCCGGATGAATGTTCAACCCGGGTGACTGACACAATGTATTGTATTTATGGAGAAATAATAACACAAGATATGGAAGTATTCAAGAAGAAAGTAGAGTAAATTGGTATAAATTACTGTTTAATGTCGGGAAAAATTATTCACGCTAAAGCCTGGTCAATTTGGGGACACAATTCCAAAAGCTGTGAAAATTTCTCAATGGCATAATCCCATTCCCGGGGCTGGCCAAAGCCGTA
>JBJELR010000166.1:0-2773 GCA_051879255.1 Lachnospiraceae bacterium
CCCTAGCAGAATTTAGGCAATATGGAGATTGTATTTTTCCCGAAAAAAGACTATGATTAGGAAAACTGGTTTTCAGATAAAAATATGATTACATAGAGAAAGGTAAATGATATGATTAGTTTTTTCAGCAGGCTATGGATAAAAAACAGAGAAAAGGTAAGCTTGCCAGAGGTTCGCCAAAGCTATGGCATGCTCTGTGGTACTGTGGGAATTTTTTTGAACGTTCTGCTGTTTTTAGGCAAATTTCTGGCAGGTACTCTTAGTAAATCCATTGCCATTACAGCAGATGCCTTTAATAATCTTTCTGATGCAGGTTCTTCCTTTATTACCCTGGTTGGCTTCAAAATGTCCGGCCAGGAACCGGATCCTGACCACCCCTTTGGTCATGGAAGAATCGAATATCTGTCAGGACTGATTGTATCCGGTGCCATATTGATTATGGGCTATGAGCTGATCGTATCCTCCATCAAAAAAATCCTTCAGCCGGAGGATACTGCTTTTAGTCTGCTTGTGGTTGCTATCCTGGTGGCCTCTATTCTGGTAAAACTGTATATGGCATATTACAATTTTTCCATAGGAAGGAGGATTGACAGTTCTGCCATGAAGGCAACTGCCACAGACAGCCTCAGCGATACCATAACCACCACCGTAGTCCTTTTTGCCACGCTGATTCAGTATTTCTTTGGTTGGCAGATTGATGGCTACTGCGGTGTGCTGGTAGGCTTGTTCATTCTCTATGCCGGCTTTAATGCTGCCAAAGACACCATCAATCCTCTGCTGGGTCAGGCACCCTCCAAGGAATTTGTCAGTCAGGTGCAGCAGATTGTGTTAAACACTGAAGGCGTTTTGGGAATGCATGACCTGATTGTCCATGACTATGGCCCCGGGCGAATCATTATTTCTCTCCATGCGGAGGTTTCTGCCAACGGAAACATTCTGGAAATCCATGATATGATCGACCGCCTGGAGCAACTGCTGAATAAACAGCTTCATTGTGAGGCGGTAATCCATATGGATCCAATCGTAACCGAGGATCCTGATGTCCATTTATGGAAGGATCGGATTCACGATATCCTCCTTTCCGTCGATGACTCCCTACATATGCATGATTTTCGCATGGTAAAGGGGAATACCCATACCAACATTATTTTTGATATGGTACTCCCCCATAATTACAAGCTGAGCAAATCTCTGCTGTTGGATGAAATTCAAAAAAAGGTTTGGGAAATTGATGAGCACTATTATGTGGTCATTCAAATGGAGCATTCTTATACTTAGGGTATTTTCTTAGCAGCCGGACTAACTCACCCAACTGATAATGATGACCACAGCCCCCTGATGCACTCTAATGCACCCTTTTCCCCCGATAAATTCGTTACTGATCCCGATGGGGAAGCTGTTAGTAACCTCAGCATGATTCAGGGGATATTTCATCTGTTCTATGGAGACTACTGCCTTTTCTCCCAGGGAAAAGAGAGAAAGGTAGCCCTCCATACTCTCTTGAAAACGAATTTCTTCTTCTTTTGCCACCAGTATCATTCCGGTACCATCCATCATATAGCCTACAGCATCATGCTCCTTCAGATACAGCAAACATTGAATATTGGCCAGAGTATGTTCAAATCTTCCCCCACCTCCGCCGTAAATCCGGAAGCTTCGATAGCCCTTCTTCAAGCCCAGTTTTATGGCTGCCAGCATATCCGTATCATCCTTTTGGCTGGGGAGCCGAATAACCTTATCCTTATTGCCTTTGGCCAGCTCCTCCAGCTTAACGGCCTGTCCCTCACTTAGCGAATCGAAATCCCCTAAAATGTAATCCGGTTGGATTTCCAGCAGACTGCAATATTCATATCCACCATCCACCGCAATGCAGATATCCTTTTCCCCTATAGGGATTTCCGATACGGTTAAATCCCCGGCTCCCACCAGGATGCAATTGCCCTGTACATCATTCATAGATGTCCTCGTACTCATATTTTCCGCCCCAGTCGTTAATGGCCTTCGTTGTTTTTCCCTCTTGGGTATAAATATTTTCCTCAAATCGGAAATTCATTCTTGCATAGGTATCCACTGTCAGCTCCATATTTACCGGTGTTGACCACCAATACATCATACAATACTCCGTCAGCGGGAAATATTCATCCGACTGACTTGCCGGCACATAGGTAATGGCAGTACGCTGGCGTCCATTATCCAGCCACTTAAAGCCCCATACCTTGATGTATCCCTGAGTAGCCGGTTTCTTTTCTTCATCCATAAAGGAAAAGCCCCATCCGTCTTCAGAATAATGAAGATAAGCCCCTATATTACTTACCGGAATATAGGTTTCTCCACGCCAATACTCCATACTTTCCTCAATAAAGGCATCCCGAATGGCAATATATTCGTCGCTAATCAGAAATTCCCTGGCAACTTCAAAATTCCCTTTTTCAAATTCATCCAAAACAGGAGCAAAAAGGTTCTGCACTGCAGCGTATTTTTCCAGACAGTTTTCCAAATCACTTAATTCATCACTTCCCAATACCGCTTCTACCTGCTTTACCAATTTTTCGTAGGCAGTAAGCTCCTGAATGGTGAAGGCTAAATTCTCTGAGCAAATTGCTGCGTAATGAACTAACTGGCGCTTCATTTCTTCGTTACCGCTTTCCTGGTATAGTGACAGCATTTTTTCTACTAATGTCTGATATTGCGCATAACCGAAGCCTTCCTCATCGGAAATCATAATTGGATTAATTCCTGACTCATCCGTCAGGCCGGCTAGTCTTTCATAACA
>JBJELR010000167.1:0-15701 GCA_051879255.1 Lachnospiraceae bacterium
AGATACTCTTAGGCAGTCGGTATTTAAGGGAATACGCGATGATGTATAAATTTGAACTTTTTGTGTTTTTTAATTCCAATTAAGGATTGGCTGCTTATAATTTTTTCATAGGGGTCTTGAAAATTTCTGAGGAATTCACTGTCTCTTGGTAGTAGGAAGTAAAGAGAGGTTAGATACTTGAAAGAGAAATTCATCGCATTGATACCTGTTTTTGAACCATCTCCTGTATTGATTGAGATTTTGACTCAGCTAAAGAAGCTGGGAATGGAAATTGTTTTGGTCGATGACGGAAGCGAGGCTGATTTTGGGGAAGTATTCAGCAAAGCTTCCTTATTTGCCGAAATCATTACCCATCCGGTTAATCGGGGAAAAGGGGCGGCATTAAAAACCGGGATGGAATACATAAGGAGAAACTACGGTAAAAATTGTATTATTGTAACCGTTGACGGGGATGGGCAGCATCGTACAAAGGATGCTGAACGGTTGTGCCGTATGGCAGCAAAATATCCTGAAGGGCTGGTTTTAGGCTGTCGGGAACTAAAGGGCAATGTTCCCCTGAAAAGTCGGATTGGAAATATGCTGACCCGATGGATTTTTGTTCTTCTTACGGGAATAAGGCTTAAGGATACACAAACCGGATTAAGGGCATTCAGGGCCACCCTTATTCCCCTGCTTCTTTCTATTCCGGGAGAAAGATATGAATATGAAATGAAGGTTTTGCTGGAATTTGCCCGAAAGAAAATACTGATTCAGGAAGTGGAGATAGATACTATTTATCTGGATAACAATTCTGCATCCCATTTTCATCTTTGGCGGGATTCTTTTCTCATTTATAAAGAATTGCTGAAATTTTCAGCAGCCTCTTTTGTGGGATTTTTGGTAGACTATGCCTTATATAGTCTGCTGATTTTTACTACCTCGAATCTGCGAATTGCAAATGTGGGAGCAAGAATCATCAGCGCCACCGTAAATTACATACTTAACCGCCGGTTTGTCTTTCGTAGTACGAAGAGTATTTTTGTCTCTACCATACAATATATTCTTTTGGCGACTGCCATATTGTTTTTCAATACTCTGCTGCTGGAATTTCTGGCAGATACCTGCCAAATTAATCGAATGCTGGCAAAGCTATGCTCTGAGACGGTATTTTTCTTCGTAAGCTGGCTGGTACAAAGATGTGTGATTTTCAAAAAGAAAATGGCCTGAATAACTAGGGAGGTAAAAGTTATGTGTTTAAAAAGATATATCTGGCCAATCATTTACAGCATAATATTGAGTGCCTTCACTGCCTATGTCCTTTTGGATACATTTGTCATTCCCCGTACTTATTCCATTGTACAAAGTGAAGAAAGTATAGATTCATCCGGAAGCTACAATTCCCGGGAGGATGGTAATTCTATTCAAATAAGCGAAGAAATCTCCGGTATAAACCATGTAGTAGAAACAACAAAAGAAGTACCTTACAGGATGGCTTCGGATGCCTCCTATTCCGATGAAAATATTACTATATCCATTACCGAGTATCGGGAGTATGATACTAATATTTATGTGGCCGAGATTTGGCTTTCCTCACCAGGGTATTTAAAAACAGCCTTTGCCGGTAATACCTATGGTAAGAATGTAACAGCGAAAACCTCTGAAACAGCCCGGAGCAACAATGCTATTCTGGCAATAAATGGTGATTATTATGGGGCACGTGAAAATGGTTATGTTCTTCGGAACGGGGTGATTTACCGGGATACGGCAGCCAGAAATCAAGAGGCTCTTGTTATTGATAAGAATGGTTCTTTGTCCATTGCAGCAGAGGAAGAAATTTCCATAGATCAGCTGTTGGCAGAGGGAGCGCAGCAAATTCTGTCCTTCGGCCCTCCACTTTTGGATGACAGTGGAATTTTAGTAACTGAAGCTGAAGAGGTTGGGAAAGCTAAGGCAAGCAATCCCCGTACAGCTATTGGAAGCATCAGTGCTTTACACTATGTTTTCGCTGTATCCGACGGACGTACAGCCCAAAGTGCAGGACTTAGCTTATATGAATTAGCTGAGTTTATGCAGTCTCTGGGAGTAACGACAGCCTATAATCTGGATGGTGGAGGTTCATCCACCATGTATTTTAATGGGGAGGTGATCAATAATCCTACCACAAACGGAAAGAGCATTAAAGAAAGGAGTGTGAGTGATATTGTATATATCGGATACTGACGCATCTGCTCAAGCTGTTAAAACAGCTTATGTTTATTTACTTTTGTCCTTATTATGTGCTCTTTTTGGAGCTGTTTATGAAATCTTCAGTCATGGGGTTTATTCTTACTATATGATTTATGCCTTTTTATTTCCCCTGGTGCTGGGTGCATTTCCTTTTCTCTCTATTTTTCTTATGAGAATTAAGAATTATCCCGGTATGCTTTCCAGAAATTTATATCACTCAGGTATTGCGACAATCACAGTAGGAAGTCTTATCCGGGGGATTCTGGAGATTTATGGAACCAGCAACAGTTTACTTTGCGTATATGGATATGCGGGGATAATCTTCCTGCTGATGGGAATAATTTCCTATGTGCTAAAGCCTGAAAAAATAGCTTGAATTGCTGATATTATATTCGATTAGTCCCAAACAGGCACATTTTGAGGAAATAAAATATTTTAGAATGGGTAAAATAATTACTTGTGAGAGTTTACCCATGAGCCAGGAAACCTATAATTGTTTTGTGGAAAGATTAAGAGAAGAAAGAAAAAGAGCCGGTTTATCACAGAGTGAAACTGCCCGGAAGCTGAAAATGAGTCAAAGCCATTACAGTAAAGTAGAGCTGGCCAAAAGAAGGTTAAGCTTTTATGAAACAAAATGGCTGTGTGAGACACAATTGGATTCATTTTATATTTTTACAGGAAAAAGGGTAGAAAAGGGATATGGCTCTCTTTTTATTGGATGTGAATATAGAGAGCTTTTAGGTTATCTTGAGTTAGTTTGTATGGTAATCAGTCAGCCGGAGGAAGCCGCTGTGGAGAGGCTCAGCGCCAGTGACAGCCGGATGATTGAGTATGCAAGATATGCAGCAGCCACTGAACGGAAGGATAAAACAGTTTTTCGTAAATACAGGGATTATTGTGATTATAATCAGGAACAGATGGCAGAAGAACTGGGAGTTGACCGTAAGAAGCTGCGGGATTTGGAAAAGGGAAAGCTGCTGCCCGACAGTGAGTTGATTTGGAAAATGTCCGAGCAGCTACACGTTCCCTTTTCGCTGATGCTAAAAGACAGTAAGGGGTTGATCAGTGAAATCTGCCATTTACTTGAGCAGCTTGAATCGGATAGAAGGAGTTGGCTTCTGGAAACCATGGGCCAATATCAGCAGAAGATACGAAAGGCCAAAGGGACAGAAGATAAAGCTTGAATAAATCACCCGTTAGCAGTTTATTCATCGATGTTACCCGACACCTACACATAGGAAGCTTCGCTTAGGTTAAGGCTTATGAAAACACCTTGAGAAGAATGAAATTAAAATCTTCTAAAGGTGTTTTTTTCTGTCCATTTCATTGTAAATAAAGTGAGTGTAGGGAAAGTGCGGGAAAGAATGAAAATAGACAATCCCTTCTCCCCATGCAAGCTTACCTGGTACATAAAATCGTTAAAATATTTTGGTAAATAATTATAAGGTTGGTCTGTAAGAAGATTCTATTTCCCAAAAATAAAAAATATTGAAAAATGGGAAATATAATAATACAATGTTCTTGAAGGTGGTGATTCGAAATGAAAATTATAGCCCCCTACTAATGGATAAAATTTCAGAATTCATGATGGACAATATTTCGAATATTACTTCGTCTAGAAAAATAGCAGATACATTAACGCATAATCCGGATAAGATAAATCATAAGACAGTTGGTGTTTATCAGGAATATTTGTGTAATGCATATGCATTCTATAAAGTAAGACGATATGATATTCGTGGTAAAAAATACCTGGCATCTTCTGAAAAATATTATCTTAGGAGCAGAGTATTCTCCTTTTGACAAGAAATATGCAGCACTGGCTGATAAAGTGAAGAAGCAGGGGGATAGTCTGAAAATGGAGACAAAGACAGAGAAACACAGTACCTTAGAGAAGCAGGAATTGGCTTCTGAACTGAAGAAGTTCCGCCTTGCACAAAGCAGAGAAGAAAAGACCTACCGGCAGTGGAGTATCCCTTAGGATACAATCTCCCCTGCCAGTTCAAATCCCTTCTTGGCCGCAATTACCGCAATGATCTCGTTGATTACTGCCGCCGCCGCAATGGTGCCCTTCACAATGACGGCCAGGTCAGGCTGTGGGGCAACCAGTACGGAGCAGATGATACCGGTGAAAACTAAGGATACACCGGAATGGGGCAGTAGAGTAAGCCCCAGGTACTGCTGAACGGTTTTAGGCATTTTTGTTACTTTGGCACCAAACCGGGCTCCAAAATACTTGCCGCAGGCACGTGCACCAATGTAAATGAAGGTATACAGCCCTGCACCAAGAATCAGGTGGTAATCCAACGGCGCACCCAAATCTACAATTGCTGCCAGCAAACTGATGCCAAGAATAGGGCGAAACCAGTCCGTCAGACGGGTAAGCTGTTCTTCCGGAAGCATATTGGAGAAAACAGCAGAAAAAGCCACTCCCATCAGCATATAGTTCAAGGAAATGCTGGAAAAGATTCTGGTATTGAAGAACAGACCAATCAGGGCAGTTAATGTAATTCCGGCTAAAAGGATGACCAACGTGACTCCTTTTTTCCCAACCTTTCTCAGTAGGAATCCGGCAATCAGTCCGGTGATAGCACCCAGAATAATGGGCAGGAAAATCATAACAGGAATCATATACAGCGCAATGGATCCCCCTGAAACAGCGCGGGCAATAAAAGAATTTACGGTAAAAAACACTGCGATTCCCACAATATCATCCAGTACAGCCATAGGCAGTAAGGTATCCGTTACCGGACCCCGGGTGTGAAATTCCTGCACAATGGAAAGAGCCGGGGCAGGAGCCGTTGCCAGAGCAATGCCTCCAAAAGCAAAAGCCAGATAAAGGGGAAGATCAGTGAACCAAAAAAGAATGGCAAACAGTAAGGATACAATGGCAAAGGTTCCCAGAGACTGGGTCAGAGTAGTAACCATCAGTGCTTTCCCGTAAGCCTTTATTTTTTTCCAAATCAGTTCTGTACCAAGCATCAGGCCGAAGGCACACTGCATCCAGGTGATGATAAGCTTATACCATTGAGAGTCCATTATCTGCTGCGGCATCAGACCCAGAGCATTGGGCCCCAGAAGCATTCCGGTAATCAGCCATCCTAAAATGGAAGGCATCCTTAATCTTGTAATCAGCTTTCCGGCAAGAAATGCTGCCACCAGTGTACAAACCCATCTTATTCCATATAAATCCATTTCCATTACTCCTTTCAGGGAACACTTTTTTTGTCTAAAACACCATATAAAAAAATATCCAGTTGTCGATGACATTGCTCCTCGTGGGCATAGAGCAGCTCCTTTGGTGAAAGCTTTCCGCCCCGGGAGGACTTAAAACGGGCATTGAAATAATCCATATACATACGGAAGTCCTCTGCCACCAGTTCTACGGACAATCCCGGCCGTAGGGGCTCGGCTTTAAGCAGCCTGGTAAGGACCGAGATATTCAATGCATCAAAGCCCTGGCGCAGCCGTATAATCTGGGGCAGAAGCTTTGTGGGAGGATTAAAGGAAGCATCAACGAAGATTCCCAGATACTCCGGATGGAGGGAAAAAAACTGAAGCCTGGCATCAAAATAGTCCTGCAGCCCCTCCCGGAGAGTATTGCAGGTGGCTTCTGCTGCCTTTTGCAGATAGGCGGTAACGGCGTCAAAGCAAGCCTTTACACAAAGCAGATACAATTCGTCCTTGTCTTTAAAATGATGATAGATAATTCCCTTGGAAATACCTTCCCTGGCCCATACGGTATTCAGGGATGCTCCCTCATAGCCTTTTTGAGAAAATTCTGCCATTGCTGCATTTAGGATTTTTGTCTTGGATAAAGCACTTTTTTCTTCCTGTTTCATTAATTCTCCTTAAAAACAAACCAAACAGTCTGTTTTAATCCTAGCATAAACAGACCAAGTGGTCAATAATTTTATTCTTTTATCATTTTGTCATTTAAGCTGAAGCAGTTTGGACTGCAAAAATAGTTTGCCGCCTTCTATTATTTTTTCAGAAATCACTTGACTTTATCCGTTTAAAGCATTATAGTGAAAAAGTCATAAGGACATGAGTGAGGCCATTTTGGCACAAGGGAGGAAAGAAGAATGAAAATGAAAAAAACAGCAGCTTTGCTGATGGCAGCAGTTCTGGCGTTTTCCATGACTGCCTGTGCAACTCAAAGTAAGACACCGACGGACACTTCTGCTGCGAATGCAGAACCCCAGTCTGCTGCAGCCGGAAGTGAGATGGCAGGAGGCGAAGGGCAGGTGTATACCGTAGGAATTTGCCAGTTGGTACAGCATGAAGCGTTGGATGCGGCGACACAGGGCTTTAAGGATGCCTTAACAGAAGCTTTTGGTGAAAATGTAGTATTCGATGAGCAGAATGCCTCTAATGATTCGGCAACCTGTGCAACCATTGTAAACCAGTTTGTAGCAAACAAAGTAGATTTAATTATGGCTAATGCAACCCCTGCATTGCAGGCAGCAGTAGCTTCAACGGCAGATATTCCCATTGTAGCAACCTCTATCACCGATTATGCTACTGCACTTGATATCAGTGATTGGACCGGAACCACCGGCATTAACGTAACCGGTACTGCAGATCTGGCGCCTCTGGCAGAGCAGGCAGCTATGGTGAAGGAGCTGGTTCCTGAGGCAAAAAAGGTGGGTATTCTTTACTGCTCCGCAGAACCTAATTCCAAATATCAGGCAGGGGTGGTAAGCGAAGAACTGACAGCCTTAGGGTTGCAGGTGGAGGAATTTACCTTTGCTGACTCCAACGATGTTATGCAGGTAACCCAGACCGCAGTAGAAACCTGTGATGTTATCTATGTACCTACAGATAATACAGTAGCTTCTAATACCGAAATCATCAATGGTGTTGCAGAAGATGCCGGTATTCCTATTATTGCCGGTGAAGAAGGAATCTGCAAAGGTTGTGGTATTGCCACCCTTTCCATTGACTACTATAGTATTGGCTACAGAGCAGGAGAAATGGCAGCAGATATTCTGGCAAACGGAGCAGATCCTGCAACCATGGAAATTGACTTTGCAACCGAACTGACCAAAAAAGCCATGACCAGCCGCTGTGAAACCTTAGGAATCACCGTTCCCGATGATTACCAGGCAATTGCGGAATAAATATGGTTGACCTTAGGCTTAAAATATGACAGAATGAATAGCATCCGGTGAGTTTTTTCGTCGGATGCTATTCTTGCCTGTTAGGGTAAGGAAGAACAACGAAATACAAGAAGGGAAAAGAAAAACGATGATTGGATTTTTGAATGCTTTGCCCGGTGCAGCAGCGCAGGGAATCATTTGGGGAATAATGGCCATAGGAGTCTATATTACCTACAAAATTCTGGATATTGCCGATTTAACCGTAGACGGCAGTTTTGGTACGGGAGGTGCCATGTTGGTGATGTGTATGACCAGCGGCATGGGACTTCCGCTGTCTATGCTGATGGCCTTTTTGGCCGGCTGCCTTACCGGCCTCGCCACCGGAATTTTACATACCAAGTTTGGTATTCCGGCTATTTTGGCAGGTATCCTCACTCAGCTTGGGCTTTATTCGGTTAATCTGCGGATTCTGGGAGGAGCCAATCTGACCTTATCCGATCGAAAATATAAGCTTTTGGTGAATCTAAAGAACACTTACCCTTCTTTGCTTATTTGTATTATCTTTACTGCGGTAATTATCGCTGTTCTGTACTGGTTTTTTGGGACAGAGATGGGGCATTCCCTACGGGCTACCGGCTGTAATGCAGCCATGGCCAGGGCAAATGGAATTAATACAGCCAAAAACCAGATTATTGCCATTGTTTTGTCCAATGGACTGGTGGCTCTTTCGGGAGCTTTACTGGCACAATGGCAGGGCTTTGCCGATGTAAGCATGGGGCGGGGAGCCATCGTTATTGGTCTTGCGGCGGTAATTATCGGAGAAGTGATTTTTGGAAAAATATTTAAAAACTTTGCCCTTCGTCTGGCTGGGGTAGTGCTGGGTGGAATCGTCTATTATGCGGTAATCACCTTCGTTTTGCGACTGGGGCTGAATGCCAACGACCTAAAACTTCTGTCGGCATTGGTAGTAGCTGTGTTTCTGGCCATCCCTCATTGGAAGAAAACCTGGTCAGAGAATCGAATCAAGCCCATAGAGGAGGAGAGTTAAGATGCTGGAGATTAAGAGAGTTTATAAAACCTTTAATGCGGGAACCATTAATGAAAAAAAAGCACTTAAGAATCTGAATCTTACGCTTAATGATGGGGACTTTGTTACCGTAATTGGGGGAAATGGTGCAGGAAAATCCACCATGCTGAATATGATTGCGGGGGTCTATCCTGTGGATGCAGGAAGCATTACCATAAACGGCACTGATGTAACCTGGATGAAGGAGCATATCAGGGCCAGGTATCTGGGCAGAGTATTTCAGGACCCTATGATGGGTACGGCAGCGGATATGTGGATTGAAGAAAATATGGCATTGGCCAGCAGGCGGGGACAGAAAAGAGGGCTTCGCTGGGCCATTACCGGCAAAGAAAGGGAAGAATTCAAGGAGCTGTTAAAGGAACTGGAGCTGGGACTGGAAAACCGCCTTGCCACCAAGGTAGGCCTTTTATCCGGCGGACAAAGGCAGGCTCTTACTCTGCTGATGGCAACCATGAAACGGCCGGATTTGCTTCTTTTGGATGAGCATACGGCCGCTTTGGATCCTAAGACGGCGGCCAAGGTGCTGGAGCTTACGGATAAGCTGATTAAGGAGGAAGGACTGACTGCCTTAATGATTACCCATAATATGCGGGATGCCATTCACTATGGAAACCGCTTGATTATGATGAATGAAGGACAGATCATCCTGGACATTAGCGGCGAGGAGAAGAAAAAGCTGACCGTAGAGGATCTGCTTAATGCCTTTAGCCGGCTGAGCGGAGATGAATTCGTCAATGACAGAGCATTGTTGGCAAAATAAATTATTCTTTGGAATCTTTTGGAATCCCGGACGGAATCTTCTAAGAAAAGAAGGTTCCGTTTTTTCGTTGTGCAAGGAAGAAACAAAGGACAAGAATAATTCTGCTTGCATAGAGATAAAATTTAGTGTATAAGTGAAATAGTTCGGCTTCAAGATGGCCGGAAACAGTAACCGGGCGGTGGGGGTCCGGATTGGAGGAAGAAATGGCAAAATATTTAGTGATTGTGGAATCTCCCGCAAAGGTAAAGACCATCAAGAAATTTCTGGGAGCTAATTATGAGGTAATGGCCAGCAACGGCCATGTCAGAGATTTACCCAAAAGCCGCTTGGGAATCGATGTGGACAAGGACTACGAGCCTCAGTACATCACTATTCGCGGAAAAGGAGAAATTTTAGCCAATCTTCGCAGGGAAGTAAAAAAAGCAGAAAAAATCTATCTGGCGACGGACCCTGACCGGGAGGGAGAAGCAATCTCCTGGCACTTATATAAGGCCTTAAAGCTGGAAGAAAAAAAGGTGTATCGGATTACCTTCAACGAAATTACCAAAACGGCGGTGAAGGAATCCTTAAAAAATGCAAAAGAGATCAATATGAATCTGGTGGATGCCCAGCAGGCCAGACGATGTCTGGATCGTATGGTGGGCTACCGAATCTCTCCCCTGTTATGGGCCAAGGTGAAACGGGGTCTGAGTGCAGGAAGGGTGCAGTCGGTGGCACTCAGAATTATCTGTGACAGGGAGGAAGAAATCAATGCCTTTATTCCTGAAGAATATTGGACTCTGGAGGCTTCACTTTCAGCAAAGGGAGAAAAGAAGCCTATGGTGGCTAAGTTTTACGGAACCGGGGAGGGAAAGCTGGAGCTGAAAACCAGAGAAGCGGTAGAACAGATTGAACAGGAAATTGAAGGAGCCAAATTTTTGGTACAGGAGGTAAAAAAGGGAGAGCGCCGTAAGAAAGCCCCTTTGCCCTTCACTACCTCTACCTTGCAGCAGGAGGCCAGCAAGGTACTGAACTTTTCTACCCAGAAAACCATGCGCCTGGCCCAGCAGCTTTATGAAGGCATTGATATTAAGGGTAACGGGACTGTGGGTGTGATTACTTACCTGCGTACAGATTCCACCCGAATTTCCCAGGAGGCGATGAAGCAGGCCGGAGAATACATTACCAGCCAATATGGAGCAGCCTATGCAGGAAATCGGGAAGACGGCAAAAAGGATGCCAAAAAGATACAGGATGCTCATGAGGCCATCCGACCCACCGATGTTACCCGAACACCGCAAGAGCTAAAGGACTCTCTTTCCCGGGATCAGTTTCGGCTGTACCAGTTGATCTGGAAACGTTTCGTAGCCAGCCAGATGAGTGATGCGGTGTACGAAACGGTGGCCGTTAAGGTGGATGCGGCAAAATACCGATTCAGCCTGTCAGCAGGAAGGATAAAGTTTGAAGGCTTCCGCAGCGTTTATGTGCAGGAGGAAGAAGATAAAGAGAATGGGAATCTTTTGTTAAAGCATCTGGAAAAGGGAGATGAGCTGACCTTAAAGGAACTTAGCCCTAAGCAGCATTTTACTCAGCCGGTGCCTCATTTTACCGAGGCCTCTCTGGTCAATGCCCTGGAAGAACTGGGGATAGGGCGTCCCAGTACCTATGCGCCTACCATTACCACTATTCTGGCCAGAAGATATATTGTTAAAGAAAATAAAAACTTATATGTAACCGAATTGGGCGAGGTAGTCAATCAAATGATGAAGGAAGCCTTTCCCTCCATCGTGGATGTACATTTTACGGCCAATATGGAGATGCTCTTAGATGGAGTAGAGGAAGGGGCCGTAAACTGGAAAACCATTATTGAGAATTTCTACCCGGATTTGGACGAAGCGGTTAAGAAGGCTGAAAAGGAATTGGGTGAGGTGGAAATCAGAGAAGAATACTCCGGGGAGGACTGTGAGCTTTGCGGCCGACCCATGTACATCAAATATGGTCCCCATGGACGTTTTCAGGCCTGTTCCGGCTTTCCTGAGTGCCGCAATACCAAGCCCTATTATGAAAAAATTGGTGTAGCCTGTCCCAAATGCGGTAAGGATATTGTGCTGAAGAAGACGAAAAAAGGAAGAAAATATTACGGATGTATTGATAATCCGGAATGTGATTTCATGGTATGGCAGAAGCCTTCCGGCTCAACCTGTACAAAATGCGGCAGTATTTTATTGGAAAAGGGGAATAAGCTGGTGTGCTCCGGTGAAAATTGCGGAAATATCATAGACAAAAAATAAAGAAACAATTAATTTACAGATAATTTGGAAATTTCTTGCGATTTAACAAATAGTATGCTATAATGTTTCAATAAAAATGTAATTTTTTTTGTTCTTCGGAGGAAAAAATATGAGCAGTATACAACTATTGGATAAAACCAGGAAGATTGGAGAATTACTACACAACAACAATTCCAGTAAGGTTATCTTTAATGATATCTGCAGGGTGATGAAGGATATTTTAGGCTCCAATGTTCTGGTCTTAAGCCGCAAGGGGAAGGTTCTGGGGGTGGATTACTGTTCGGATGTGGAACCCATACAGGAGTTGATCAGCGACAAGGTGGGCGGTTTTGTGGATCCCTTGTTAAACGAAAGGATGCTGGCAGTGCTCTCCACTAAGGAGAATGTGAATCTGGCAACTCTGGGATTTGAATATACGGATTTGCAGAAGTATACGGCCATTATTGCTCCCATCGAGATAGCCGGAGAGCGGCTTGGTACCCTTTTTTTGTACAAGGCAGGAAGATTCTATGACATTGATGACATTATCCTGTGTGAGTATGGCAGCACAGTAGTAGGCTTGGAGATGCTTCGGGCGGTGAATGAAGAAAATGCAGAGGAGAACCGCAAGGTGGCGGTGATTCGTTCTGCAATCGGCACCCTCTCTTATTCGGAAATGGAGGCTATTGTTCACATTTTTGAAGAATTGGATGGGATGGAAGGGATTCTGGTGGCCAGTAAGATTGCCGATCGGGTAGGGATTACCCGTTCCGTAATCGTTAATGCCCTGCGTAAGTTTGAGAGTGCAGGAGTTATCGAATCGCGTTCCTCAGGGATGAAGGGAACCTACATCAAGGTATTGAATGATTCCGTATACGAAGAAATCGATAAATTAAGAGAGAGAATTAAGGAGGGGCAGGGAAGCCCCAGAAGTTGAAATAAAAGCCCCCATGGAAGGGAGGAAAGCCTTTTCCATGGGGGTTTTTTTGAGGAGATTATCGGATAACTTCTCCAAATTTTTTAGAATTTTTTGTTGAAAATCACTTGTGTTTTTGCATAAATTAATTATAATGGAAACAATAGTGTACTAAAGGGTTTAATGTAGACAAGCTATGTCTGCATTAAAGAATGGAGGCTGGAATGATACAATCAAATGCGTTTGATTACATTAATGTTTTAGGCAAGGCGGCGGATGCTGCCTGGTTGAGAAACGATGCTATTTCTATCAACATTGCCAATGTAGATACACCGGGTTATAAGAGGCAGGATGTGAATTTTGAAGTGCAGTTGGAAAAGGCACTTAAGACTAACCGCTATAGAACGATTGATGACAAGGTGGCCAATATCAAACTTAATCGATTGAACCCGATTGCCTACAGAGATCATTCCGGCTTTTCCTATCGTCTGGACGGCAATAATGTGGATATCGATACGGAGAATGTAGAGTTGGCCTCTAACCAGATTCGTTATCAGGGACTGACCAACAGTATCACGCAGGAATTCGCCAATTTACAGGCAGTGATGAAATAGGAGGGATAGACAATGGGAATGTTTGATGCTTTTGACATTAATGCCAGCGGAATGACCGCCCAGCGTTTTCGTATGGATATTATTTCTCAGAACGTTGCCAATGCCAATACCACCAGAACAGAAGACGGATCGCCTTATGTGCGAAAGATAGTGACCTTTGTGGAAAAGGATACACAGACACCGTTTCGTCAGGTATTGAATAAAGCCACAGACCGTTATTCCGGTAAGGGCGTTAAGGTAAACGGGGTTTATGAGGATTCCAAAACCCAGATGAACATGGTTTATGATCCCTCGCACCCGGATGCAGATGAGAACGGTTATGTGACCTATCCCAATGTGAATATCATTACAGAAATGACCAACCTGATCGATGCCAGCCGAAGCTACGAGGCTAATGCAACGGCCTTCGGGGCAAGCAAGGCCATTGCCATGCAGGGATTGAATATCGGCAAGTAAAGGATAAACGATAGACAATACTAAGGAGAGTACTCATGGACATTACATCGCTTTATAACGTCAATTCGAATATGATTAGAACCGCGGCCCGCACCTGGGAGACTGAAGCTGCCGCAGCAGCCGGCAGGACAATTAATTCAGGCAATTCTTTTTCTAATATCCTTAATTCAGCTATTGATAATATTAATCTTACCAACTCCTATCTGTCAGATATGGAGAACGAAGAACTGAAATTTGCTCTGGGAGAAACCAATAACACCCATGATTTGCTTATTGCCATGAACAAAGCCTCCACAGCTTTACAATATACTGTGGCAGTCAGGGATAAGTTTATGGAAAGCTATAAAGAACTGATGAATATGCAGATTTAGAAATGGGTAAGAAAATATGACAGACAGATTAAAGGAAATTCCTGCCAAACTTTTGGCATGGTGGAATAGGTATACATCGAAACAGAAAACGATTATTATTTCCATTGCTGCCGGGGTAGTAGTGGCAATGGCAATTTTGATTACTGCATTGAGCAGACCCAAGTATGAAGTGTTGGTTATCTGTGAATCCACAAAGGAAGCAGCTACCATAACAGAGCTTCTGGATGGTGCTAAGATTCCTTACCGGATTTCCGATGATGGTTATCGAATTGAAGTAGAGCAGGAACAGATTGGTCCGGCCAACCTGCTTTTGGGAGCTAACAATATTCCCACAGCCACCTTTGATATTACCAATGTCACCGGAGGAGGCTTAAGTACAACGGAATCGGATAAGGTGAAGTTGTATCGGGTTTATCTGGAAGGACAGATGAAGAAGCATCTGGAAACTATGGATAATATCGTCAGCGCTAATGTACAGTTGAACATTCCGGAAGATGACGGAACCATGATCGCCCAGCAAAAGGATTCCTCAGCCGCTATCATGCTGCAGCTAAGTAACGCATTAACGGATGATCAGGCTACCAGCATTGCACAGTACGTTAAAACGGCTCTGGGAAATGAAAATATCCAGACGATTACCATTATTGATACGGAAGGAAAGCTGCTGTTCTCCGGGGACGACAGTTATTCCATTACCGGCTCTGCAAGCAGTCAGCTTAATGTAAAGCAGCAGACAGAATCGGTACTGCAAAGCAATATAAAGAAGGTTCTTTTGGGAACCAATGAATATAATCTGGTTGAAGTTTCCAGTAATCTTCAGTTGGATTTTTCTACGGTAGAGGATGTTACCCACCTTTTCTATGCACCTGACGGGCAGACCCAGGGAGTACTCAGCCATGAGAATATTTTTGAGTCAGAGACTACCGGAGGGACAGGTGGAGTACCGGGAACAGATACCAATAATGAAGACAATACAGATTATGTGATGAATGACTATCAGGGGGGGACATCTACTCAGTCAGAGATTTCTCGCGATTATCTTCCCAATGAGAAGATGACCACCACCAAGATTCCTGCCGGCCTGATTCAGTACGCAGACTCCTCACTTTCCGTTGCAGCCATTAAGTATCGGGTATTAAAAGAGCAGGATGCAAAGAACCAGGGGCTTCTGGATGGAATCACCTGGGAGGATTATAAGGCACAGAACCAGGAAAGAACCAAGCTGACTGTGGATGAAGACATTGTGGATTTGGTAGCCAAGGCTTCAGGCATCAGCAGTGAGAATATTTCCTTTGTTGCTTATGAGGAACCCATGTATATTGATGCAGAAGGTATGGCAGTTACGCCTACCGATATTCTGCAGATTGTATTGATTGTACTGATTTTGGGACTTCTGGCCTTTGTGATTATCCGCAGCATGAGAGCGGATAAGGAATCGGTAGAAGAGGAGGAGGTTTCTGTGGAAAGCTTGTTACAATCTACTCAGGACAGTGGGTTAGAAGACATCGAAGTAGAAACAAAATCAGAAACCAGAAAACTTATCGAGAAGTTTGTCAATGAAAATCCGGAAGCCGCAGCCAATCTGCTGCGTAACTGGCTTCAGGAAGACTGGGGTTAAAGGCAATAGAATGCTCCGGCCATATTGACAAGGAGGGAAGCCATGTCGCGTACGCAAGAGGACAAAATGTCCGGCCTACAGAAATCAGCGATTCTGTTGATCAGTCTGGGGCCGGAAAAGTCTGCTAATATTTTTAAACACCTGAAAGAAGAAGAAATAGAAGAACTGACCTTAGAAATCGCCAATACCCGTAACATCACCACTCAGGTTAAGGAAGAAGTTATAGCAGAGTTTTACCAGCTTTGTCTGGCTCAGCAATACATAGCAGAGGGTGGTATCGGTTACGCCAAGGAACTTTTGGAAAAAGCATTAGGCTCAGACAA
>JBJELR010000168.1:0-2762 GCA_051879255.1 Lachnospiraceae bacterium
AATCAGACAGGTCAGGGCATTAATGCAGACCACGTAAATCTGATAGCAGATATGTATCGGCAGTGCCAGATTGTAAAGGAGAGCCGGTAAATATAAAAATAACTGGGGATAAAACAGGGGTGTGGCATAGCCGTAGCCATTTACCATATTATATTCTATGGGATTCCACCAGTTTCCCGCTTCAATGGATTGACCAAGAGAAAGAATTCTGGCCAGATGAAACATTAAATCATGGCCCCCGATAATAAAATCGCAGAAAGCAGGCAGACTGGCACCTAAAATAATGACCATAAGCCCACCAGCCTGCTTTTTATTCTGAAAGGCTTTCCCCAAAAAGAAATAGTGGTAAATCAGTTCTCCCAGCCCAAAGAGAAAAATCCAGATTAAAACCCTGGTTACACGCCAGATTATCAGTTCGTTGACGACGATACTCTTGATCGTCAGCGTTCCCAAACCGCCATAAAAAATTCTAAAATCCAGGTCTGTGATATCGGTTAGGGAAGTAATCCACATTCTATCCTTTTGAAGGGTGCTGCCATCCACAAGATTGATTGGATTTACGTGTACACTTTGTGGATTAGCATAGGAACGAATCTGTGTCCAGCCGGCCTTATTTTGGCAGTCCCCCCAGGGATCATTTGCATCCGTCTGACTAAAATACCGGATTTCTATTTCATAGGCTCCGGGAGCAATGGTCATTGCCCCGTTCCCCAGCATGGAATAGCCTTCCGGCCCCACATTTTCTGCGTGGGTAATCGTATAAGAGACGCTATCCTCTGAATAAATTACATTTTCTGCATACTGCATAAAATCAGGAGTAAACTCTATTCTATTCGGTTTTCCCAGAGAGCTTACGATAAGATAAACAATAAATAGGATTTCCAAAAGATTTATTGCTTTTTTCACTGTTGTTCCCCCTCGTTATGTAATCGGAAAATACCCATAGAGAGTATAGCATATTTTATGGGAAAATACTATGTACATCCGGATTTACATAGGCTATACTTGTGTAGATAATAAAAAGAAGGTTTGGTGAAAGATGTGGAGGAAAAACGAAGCTTTGAATTTATGACGGAACGGGTGAAGGAGCGCCCTTTAAATAAACGAAAGCTGCTTAGAAAAACCCTTTTTACTGCAGCTATGGCAGTTGTTTTTGGGCTTATTGCCTGTATTACCTTTCTTGCTCTGGAGCCGGTAGTGGAGAACTGGCTGTATCCAAAAGAGGCCATGGATAAGGTGGAAATACCTCAGGACACCCAGGAGATGCTGCCGGAGGATATGCTGATGCATGAGGATAGTATGCTGGAGCAGACGGAAGAAGTAATTAATTCACTAAAAAATGAAATGCAGATGAATCCGGCTGCCTACCGGCAACTCTATGAAAGTATCTATGCTTTGACGAAAGAAATGGAGCCTGCCATGGTAACCGTTACCAGTGTCAGCCAGGATATTGACTGGCTCAATGATCCTTATGAAAGTAAGGGACAGACCACCGGATTTTTATTGGCAGATAACAATAAAGAGCTGATGATTATGGTGATGACCAAGGGATTGAAGATTGGAGAGGAACTGCGGGTTACCTTCGTTAACAAAGACCAGGCACAGGCTACGGTAAAGGGACGGGATGAGGAAACAGGGCTGGCAGTTTTGGCGGTGCAAAAGGAAGATGTTGCTGCAGTGACCCTGGAGGCAATCAAATTTATCAGTCTGGGAAGAACTTTGGGAATCAGCCTTATGGGCACTCCGGTTATTGCCATTGGACGGCCTTTGGGAAGTCAGAATTCTGTAGTGTTCGGTATGATTACCTCAGAAGATACCCTGATAAGTCTGACGGATGCCAATTACAAGCTGATGACCACTGACATTTATGGAAGCACAGAGGGAACCGGACTTTTGGTGGATATGAATGGGCAAGTGGTAGGAATAATTAATCAAAGCTATGGCAGCAAAACCACTCCCAATTTGCTTCTGGCCATAGAGATTACGGAGCTTAAGGCCGTTCTTCAGCGGATGTCTAATGGTCTGAAAAACAGCTACCTGGGAATTAAGGGGAAGGATGTGCCCGGTGAAATTGCAAAATCTCAGCGTATTCCTCAAGGAGCCTATGTTACCGGTATCGTTATGGACTCACCGGCTATGGCAGCAGGAATCCAAAGCGGTGATGTCATTGTGAAGATGGGAGATACCCAGATTCGTTCTTTTAAGGATTATACAGAAGCAGTCCAGCAGAAAAATCCGGGAGAAACGGTAGAAATGGTGGTTATGCGCCAGGGGCAGCAGGCCTATCGTGAGGTTACACTGAATGTAGTTGTGGGTGAATTGGATTAGTGTGAAAAATTAAAATTTTTGCTACTTTTGAATGGAGGAAATAATGAAATATATTAAGGATTACAGAGACGGGGACAGAGTATTTGATATTTATTTATGTAAGCATAAGCAATCTGCAGTGACGAAAAACGGAAAGCCTTATGAAAATGTTATTCTGCAGGACAAAACGGGAACCATAGATGCTAAAATATGGGATCCTAACAGTGCCGGAATCTGCGAATTTGATGCCTTGGATTATATTGAGGTTTATGGAGATGTAAATGCCTTTCAGGGGGCCTTACAGATTAGTGTAAAGCGAACCCGCAAATGCGATGAAGGAGAGTATGATCCTACCGATTATCTTCCCGTAACGACAAAAAATATTGAGGAAATGTATAAGGAGCTTGGAGGATACATAGCAAGCATAAAAAATCAGTATCTACGTACTCTTCTGG
>JBJELR010000169.1:0-2760 GCA_051879255.1 Lachnospiraceae bacterium
TACAAAGAAAACAGTCATTAGTGCCGATAATATCCTCCATCCCCACTCCCTGCTTATCCTGATGAAAGGAGCAAGAATCAGAGGAAACCAGACCCCTCGAATTCCTTCTGTAAAATTTAATAACGAAAAACTACCCTCTTTCCAGAAGCTCTGGGATAGCTGTACATAGTTATCCGAATCGTAAAAGACCTGACTATCCGGATTCAGTACCCTCTGACAGCCTATTGACAGAAGAAAGAAAAAGATAATTTGCAACACTTCCTTCGTTTTATCTGATGTTATCCGTACCACTTTACTCCTTTTCCTCCGTTGTTCTTTCAATAATATAGGTGGGTCTGTTTCTGCTGGCATCAAAGCTCCTCCACAGATAATTTCCCAAAATTCCCAGGGTCAGCATAATCACTCCAAAGCTGAACAAATTGAAAATAAAGAGAGTTGTCCAGCCTGAAACATCAATAATTCCCATTAACTTACAGACCAGAACAACCAGAGCCCAAATTAATGCTCCCCAAAAAGACAGAAAGCCAATTGAAGATACTATGGTAATGGGCAGTGATGAAAAACTGAAAAGTGTATCCGCCACTAATCTGACCTTCTTGGCAAGAGTCCAGCGGCTCTTGCCGATTTCTCTTGCCAAACGGGTATAGTATACCTTAGATGTTTTGAAACCACTCCACAATATCTGTCCGGTTAATGCACTGTTTCGCTCATCTAAATTCTTTAACACCTCTATTACTTTTCGGTCAGCCAAATAGACGTCAAATCCACCTTTTGGCATATTGGACAAGGCAAATTTTCTGACCATTCCATAATATAGGTTAGCAAATAACGTCTGGGTGATCCCTTCCTGTCTGTCAGAGCGCACTGCCAGTACCACATTATTTCCTTCCTCCCAGGCCTTTACCATATCATGGATAAGCTCCGATGGTTCTTGTAAATCTGCTGCCTTTACCACTGCACAGTCCCCTGAACATTCAGCCAGTCCACACAGAATTGCTGCGTGTGATCCGAAATTTCTGGACAGGCTGATTCCTTTTACCCGCCTATCCTGTTTGGCCAATTCACAAATAATCTCATAGCTTTTATCTGCCGAACCATCATTGACCAAAATCAGCTCGTAATCATAATCCACCTTGGCAAATACTTTTTCCTTTAAATCCTGATACAGGGGACGCAGATTATCCTCGTTGTAATACACAGGAATAATAATTGACAGCTTATTTAGCTTACGCATAATCCTTTACCTTTTCTTTCTTAATCTGAAAATTTAGAGTAAATCTATGCAGACTCTTTAACATCACAAATACTACATAGGAATAAAATATTCCTGAGATAAGCAGACCACAGTAGAAATCGATGGGAAAGAAGACGAATTCAATTTCCTGCTTGCCCGCTTCCAGGTACAACCCTCGAAAGGCACCGTTAACTCTTACGATTTCTCTTTTTTCCCCATTTACATAAACCAGCCAGCCCGGGTAGTCACTTTGCAAAGTAACCAGGTATCCTGCCTCCCCAGCCTCATAGTTTAATCTGATTCTGTTAGGGGAAAACTCTACCACCTCTATTGCCTCTGAAACCTGTTCATTTTTACTTACCACATATTCAAAAGCCTTAACCTTGCTTTTTCCCTCAGGAAGGATGAATTCTACTCTCTCATAAGTGTCATAGGTGGGAAAAGCACCAAGAAGATATACTCCTTTTTCGTCCTGATACAGATTTTTAACTTTCATTTCCACTCTACTGCTCTGTCCATTCTTTCCCAAAAAGTTCAAGGTAATATCCTGCCCTCTGATAGCCGTATCGAAAAGATAGATTTTCCACTTACTGTTACTCTGTGTTCTACTGCTTTGTTCAAATGTATATTCTACCCATCCGACATCTCCGGTCCAGTTAATATAAAGCTCCACTTCTTCGAAAATTTCCGTATCTGCCTGTTTAAAGATACTTTCCGTCCTGTCCGGCGTTTTTATCTCCTTCTTACTTTGCTCCACATAAATCTGCTTACTGTCAACACCCCAATCCACCAACCAGTCCTCCAGCGTCATTTCATTCGCATCAACCACATTATCCGTAAAATAAAATACAGGATTACCCTGGATAATAAAACGATTGGGAGTTGTCTTATATTCCTGAATAAAATCCAGCTTTACCTGTGCATAGCCTTCTTCTGATAATTCATTCATGGTAACAATATCTCTGGTATTTCCGCTGCCTCCAAAGTTACTTCCCCTAAGTGACTGCCGATAGTCTGTACTGTAAATTCGTTCATGGTTGCGTAAATTATACCAGTCAGCCGTTTCTTTCAGATCCTGTGCCGCTTTAATATCCTGATTCACTTTCAGGTAGGATATGGTGATCGGAGCCTCTATCCGATATACCATAAAGACCTCAAGAAAAATCAGACAGGTAATGCTAATGCTGATCCCTTCTTTGCCTATTCGTCCCCGGTTAAATACCAGAATGACTGCAGCCATTGCAAGGAAAAGTGCAGACACAATAATGCAACTATTATACACTCCTCCCGCCTGTGTTAAAACCCCTTGATTGACCAATAAATCTATCACAGCTTTAGCACATAACAGAATAATGGCAAGAGAAAAAAATGACACTACCGAATACCGGATTATCTTTTTGTTCCTCTGCAAGATTTCATACCATATCTCTGTACTAAGCTCAAGCAGAAAAATACTTAAGAATATACGCCATAAAGAGGGAAATCTCAAGCTGCCAAACAAGGGGACATACCGTTGAAAAAGAGGA